>DAOWGG010000029.1 GCA_030637565.1 Candidatus Peregrinibacteria bacterium
AAAGACAGCAGCCCCTAAAGCTACCAAGAAGCCTAAAGCCGAAACGGCAGAAACACCTGCTGAAGAAGCAAAAGAAGAGTCTGCTGAATAATTAAAACATCGGTTGAAACCCATTGCCCTCCCAGGACTGATTCTGTAGACCCGACATATCGGGACAGGATTTAGAGCCAGCCACCAGAGTGATGGGTTTTTTAGTAAGTGGCGAAAAACGTGTTCCGAACGAAATGAGGACGACTAGTCCGAAATGAAGTAAGGATTCTGATGTGAAAATCTGCATGCAGATTTTTGCAATCAGGAAACGTTTCCCCATTGAGCCAGCACGGCACCATTCTAAAGGGGCTTAACAATTACTCATTATCCTCCATCCACTTCTTCGCATCAATCGACGCCATACAACCACTGCCCGCCGATGTGATCCCCTGACGATATCGATGATCAGCAACATCTCCTGCGGCAAATACACCAGGCACGCTAGTCATGGTGTGCTCTTTTTGAACAATAAAACCAGTTTTATCCAATTCAACCTGATCTTTGAATAAATCGGTAACGGGAATATGTCCAATAGCCAAAAACATTCCATCCACTTCGATTTCAGACGTTTCACCTGACTGAGTGTCTTTTAGTCGTAAGCCAGTCACCTTAGCATCTCCTAAAACCTCATCAACGGTTTTATTCATTAAAATTTCAATCTTTTCATTCGCCTTCACTCGATCGATCATGATTTCAGAAGCTCGGAAATTCTCGGTTCGATTCACCAAATAAACTTTGGTTGCAAATTTGGTCAAAAAATTAGCCTCCTCCATCGCACTATCCCCTCCACCAATAACAGCCACCACTTTTTCTTTAAAAAAGAATCCATCACAAGTGGCACAAGCAGACACCCCTTTCGCCCAAAATGTTTTTTCGGATTCCAGCCCAAGCATCCGAGGCTTTGCACCTGTAGCAATAATAACCGTTTTAGCCAAATACTCCTCTTCATCCACATAAACCTTTAACGGCTGAGAGCTAAAATCAACCTTCGTCACATCCTTGGTAACATATTCCACACCAAAACGAGCAGCTTGAGCTCGCATTTCAGTCATCAGCTGTGGCCCCATAATACCGTCTTTAAAACCAGGAAAGTTTTCTACCTCCGTTGTCGTGGTCAATTGACCTCCAGGCTGCCACCCCTCAAAGATTAGGGTTTTTAAGTTTGCTCGAGAAGAATAGATTCCCGCGGTAAACCCAGCAGGCCCCGATCCAATAACAATCACATCATAAATATCATTCATAATTTTAGAGTCAATAAAAAAAATAAGCTGTTTTTAAAATAAATATCAAAAGTTAGTTTTTATGAATCCAATAAAGAGGTATTTTATTTACTCTTCCTCAGAGTCACAAACACATTTACTTTTGACCTCACCACAATCGAGACATTGCTCTTCCATCGGAATATTACACATATTGCATATGTCATCAACATTGCCTTCAGTGCCACACTTAGGACATTTTCCTTCCATAGAACTAAAAACTTAGAGATTAAATTTAATCTAATTATAAACAAAAAAGGATTTAATAAAAGTAGTTTTTGCTACACCAATAAATCATGATCATCACCCCCTTTATCATGAAACTCATGCAAAGCTAGACCGCTAAAGGTAAAAATTAAGAATCCGATCAAAAGAGTTAGAGGAAGATCGAGATATTGCACACTGTATTCCCAAATAGACCGCCCCACCATTATTCCCCCCACAATGAAGCCGGCAATGGAGAAGATGGTCCGTTTCCCAATAAAAATTTCCTTCATGGTATAGCCCAACTGCTCACTATAATGTCCAAATCGTATACGAACTCCTTTTTTCTTTTCTTGTGGCGCTGGCAACTGTTTTGGTAGGTCTTCCATAATTAAAATAGATAAGTTGTTTATCAGCATACCAAAAAACACCTTAATTAGTAATTAGTAATTGATAATTAGCAATTAACCCTGAGCTTCAATCTTCGCCTTCACCACCATCGTATTGATGATCGTACCACGTTCCATTTCACCCAATTTCATCTGGATGAACTTAATAGTATCTTCCAAATCAGGAATCATACGATATTCAAGCGCGTTCACACGACGACGGGTTTTTTCGAGCTCATCCGCCAACGCTTCCGCTGATTTTTCAATCTCCGCCAATTCAATAAGTAGAGGAAAGACATCTTGGAAGGACTGAAGAGACATGTCGAGCTCACCACTGGTCTGTAAATAACCATAAGTAATCACATCCCCTTCTGTTTTCAAAGTGAACTGAGGAATGCGAACCGACATCACGTTCTTAGTTTTAACTGAAAGCTCTGTTTTAGCGGTTGAATACAAAAGCGCTCCTTCTACAAATTCCTCAGACATCAAAGACCCTGCACGAATGAAATTCTTAAACGCTCCCCCTAATTTTTCCTCCACATCTTCACGGATACGCTTCGCTTCACGGATAATCTCCATGAATTTCTGCATCAGACCATCCTGCTTATCTTTAAGCAATTTATGTCCGCGTTTAGCACCCTTGATCTTCTTTTTGAGACCGAGGAGAGCCATTCGAGTTGGATTGACGTTTAAGATCGCCATGGTAAGTAGTGAGTAACACGTTCCGAATGGAACGAGGACGACCGAATGGAAGTCCGAAGTAAAGTGAGGACTCCGATGTATAAATTTGCGAGCAAATTTGTGCAATCGGAGAGTGTGACCCTATTGAAGCAGCACAGGGCCGCTCCGCAAGGTTATTAGTCTTTCATATATTTATCAATATGCTCAGCCTTCACACGTTTAAGCTCAGCTTTTGGAAGAAGTTTTAGAAGTTCCCAACCAATATCCAAAGAAGACTGAATATCGCGATCATCATATTCTCCCTGACGGATATATTTATCTTCAAACGCATTCGCAAAGTGCATATAAGCACGATCTGTTTCATCCAAAGCCGCTTCACCTAAGATCACTGCCAACTCACGAACGTCTTTACCACGAGCGTAAGAAGCATACAACTGATTCATTAAACCAGCATGATCTTCACGAGTTTTATCAGGTCCGATTCCCTTATCTTTCAAACGAGAAAGAGAAGGAAGTACATCCACTGGTGGGAAAATTCCCTTTCGATGCAAATCACGAGAAAGCACCAATTGACCCTCGGTAATATAACCAGTCAAATCAGGAATTGGATGAGTGATATCATCTTCCGGCATTGTTAGAATAGGAATCTGAGTCACTGAACCCTCCTTTCCTTTAATACGACCTGCTCGTTCGTACAAAGTCGCAAGATCGGTATATAGATAACCAGGATAACCACGACGACCAGGAACCTCTTTACGAGCGGCAGAAACTTCACGAAGCGCCTCCGCGTAATTGGTTAGATCGGTTAGAATTACAAGTACGTGCATTCCTTTTTCATATGCCAAGTATTCCGCAGTGGTCAACGCCAAACGAGGAGTTGCAATACGTTCTACCACAGGATCATCCGCTGTATTTACAAACAAAACCGCCTTTTCAATCGCACCGGTTTTTTCAAATTCAGACTGAAAGAATTGAGCCTCTTCAAAAGTCACACCCATCGCAGCAAAAACCACCGCAAAATCAGAACCATCTTTCACTTTCGCCTGACGAGCGATCATCGCTGCAATACGGTTGTGAGGAAGACCCGCTCCAGAGAAAACAGGAAGCTTTTGTCCACGTACCAATGTATTCAAACAATCAAGTGTAGAAATACCCGTTTGAATAAAGTCATTTGGATAATCACGTGAATAAGGATTGATCGCAGAACCGCTGATATCCAATCTCTTTTCAGGGATGATTTCAGGCTGATTATCAATCGGTTTACCAGAACCATTAAACACACGTCCAAGCATATCCTCAGAAACTCCGAGCTTCATTGTTTCACCAAGAAAGCGAGCTTTCGCTCCCTCAGTAACCGCTCCTTGTGTGCTTTCGAACATCTGCACAAGCGCACGACCTTCAGAAGCTTCAAGAACCTTCCCGAGACGAGTGTTTTTTTCACCGGGCATCTGAATCTCAACAAGCTCTTCGTATTTAATATCTTCAACGCCTTCCACAACAACGAGTGGTCCGGAGACGGAAGTAATTGTCTTATATTCTTTCTGCATGATTTAAGTAAATTAGTTAATAGTTTGTAGTTTGTAGTTTGTAGCAACCATGAGCTGCCAACTGTTAACTGTAAACTACAGACAAAAATTATTTTTTAAGTGTTTGTATAGAACTAGCAACCTCTTTAGCCAAAGCTTCAAAAGCGTCCCAATTTCCTTCTTCAATTTCTTTCGCTTTAACAACCTTTTCCATCACACGAAGCTTCTTAAGTTCTTCAAAATCAAATTCTTCCTGTTCAACAATATCCTGAGCAGAGTTATAGATGCTCATAATACATTTAAGCATCCAATATTGTTTTTTAAGAGAAGTGTATGCGTCTTCAGCATCAAACGCATTTTGGAACAAGAAATCTTCACGAATAGACTTCGCAGTTTCTAAAACCAAACGTTCTTTAGGACTCAAAGCATCCATACCGACCAAACGAACGATTTCTTCCAATTTAGATTCTTCTTGTAAAAGAGACATCGCTCCTTCACGAACCGCCATTGCATCATCAGCCACATTCTTACCCCAGTATCCAGAAACGTTATCAGCATAAAGTGTGTAAGAAGAAAGCCAGTTGATCGCTGGGAAATGTCTTCGTCGAGCTAGGTTTGCATCAAGACCCCAGAAAACTTTAGTCACACGAAGTGTATTTTGAGTCACCGGTTCAGAAAGGTCACCACCCGGAGGAGATACCGCACCGATAACGGTTAGACTTCCTTGTCGATCATCAGATCCAAGACATTCAACCGCACCCGCTCGTTCGTAGAAACCAGCCGTTCGGGAACCAAGGTAAGCAGGATATCCTTCCTCACCTGGCATTTCCTCAAGACGACCAGACATTTCACGCATCGCTTCCGCCCACCTCGACGTACTGTCCGCCATCAACGCCACGTTATAACCCATATCACGGTAATATTCCGCAATGGTCATTCCTGTGTAAACAGACGCTTCACGAGCCGCTACTGGCATATTAGAAGTGTTTGCAATCAACACCGTTCGTTTCATCAAAGGTTCACCTGTATTCGGATCTTTCAATTCTGGAAATTCCATCAATACATCGGTCATCTCATTTCCACGCTCTCCACAACCCACATAAACAATCACTTGAGCGTCACAGTATTTAGCAATGGTTTGCTGAGTTACCGTTTTACCCGCTCCGAATGGACCAGGAATACAACCCGCTCCTCCTTTTGCCAATGGGAACAAAGTATCAAGAATACGAGTTCCAGTGACAAGCGGTTCAATAGGCACACGTTTAGATTGAGACTTTCGAGAAATACGAATCGGCCATTTCTGAAGCATAGTTATTTTATGATGCTTACCATTTTCATCTTCAATCACAGCAACCACTTCTTCAACGGTTTTATTACCAGAGTGGATCTCAACAATCTTTCCGGAAATATCAACAGGAACCATGATTTTATGGTTGATCAAAACCGTTTCCTGAACCTCACCTAGAATATCCCCTTCAACAACAGCGTCTCCACTATTTACAACAGGTTTGAAATCCCATTTCTTTTCACGATCGATATTAGAAACATGAATTCCACGAGCGATAAACGCACCGGATTCTTTTTCCATCAATTCCAAAGGACGTTGGATTCCATCGTAAAAGTTTTCAAGAAGACCAGGTCCAAGTTCTACAGAAAGAGTTTGACCCGTTAAAAAAACAGGTTCACCAGGTCCAACACCTCCTGTTTCTTCGTACACCTGAATAGAAGCGGTATCGCCATCAAGGCCGATAACCTCTCCCACGAGTCGCTGATCAGAAACGTATACTACCTCGAACATTTTGGCAGTAGACATCCCTTTAGCAACCACGAGTGGTCCAGAAACTTTAATAATTGTACCTTCTTTATGAGTTGTCATGATTATTAGAAATTAATGTAAAATTAAAAATTTAAATTTAAGAAAGAATATCCATACCGACTGCTTTTTCTACAATTGCTTTAAGCTTTTGCAGACCGTAACCCGTTGTACCCAAATGACTGGGCAAAGGAATTATGGCAGGAAGCGGATCAGCGGATAGTTTTTTGTAATCTTCCGGAGTAATATCTTTAGCAAACTCTTCCATAATAAATACAATCGCGTATTTATTCTTCATTTCCCCTTCAACCTCCACCTTATCTTTTTTAAGAGAGTAAAGCTGTTCAACAGCCACCTTAGAATCGGTCACATACACAGGTTCAAGCCCAAGAGCTTTGAATCCAAGAATCGCTTCACGCGGTCCGATGATGGCCATTTTATATTGATGCATAACTTTCAATTACTAATTAGTCATCGCGAAACGAGACTCCGTTCGCGGAGTAATTACTAAATTAGAGGGATAAAACGTTTTTATGAATATCGGCCGTTGGCAGTTGATTCAACTTACCAACCAAAACCGTTCGGAGGATCTGCATATGATTTTCAAATTTCCAGAAGAATGCGAAAACAGGCTCTGGACCAAATGACATTTTTTTACTTTCTTCCATATAGCTCTGAAGCAATTCACTCATTTTCTTCTCCACAGAAAGTAGTGTTTTTTCTTTCAGGAATTCTTCGAGAACAAGAGCGAGCTCATCACAATGCATCTTTCTTTCAAGAAGCTGTCGAAGTTCTTCGTAACCCTTTTTATAGCTCTCAATAAAAACAGAAGCATCCACACGACCCCCTTCAAGCAAAATGCCTTCAAGGTGAATGGCTTCCTTCTTCAACTCTTTAAATCGAATGAAGGTTTTCAAGTTAGTTAAGTCAATCAATCGCTGTAAATAACCAATAGTAAGAGGGCTTTTAAAGGTTTGAGCCATTGAAAGTGTCTCTTCTAAATAGTGCTTATCAACCAATTGGTCAACCATCTGAGAATCCCCTGTTCTTTCAAATTCTTTAGCAACATCAACCAAGGTTTCATGAAGCCCTTCTGTCAAAGAAGGAGTTTTTCCTTCCAACACAAACCGTTCCCAATCTTCAGCAGTTAAAGAACCCAAATCAACCAAAGCATGACTCACATCCGCGTATCCACGTTCGTTTAAACGAGCTTTTAAAGAAACCTTTAAATTGTGGAAGTCGTATTTCATCCATAAAAATCGAATCGCTTCAGCAGAAGGAGACATTTTTAGTAGAAGGGAAATCATTTTCTGAGTCGCATGAGTAAGAACTTTCTGAAATTCAGCAGCTGAGTATTCCCCGATACTACCGGAGATAAAAGGAAGATCATTCAAAACTCGGAAAGTTTCATCAGATGACTTCGCCTCAATCATACGTTCAACAAGATTAGAGGTAGGAAATTGAGTTTCCAAAGCTCGGAGTCTGCCAATGATGTAAGCGTAATCCGCTGAGTTAGACATATTTAAGAGAATAGGAGTTTAGAAACTTCAAGTTCTGTCTTAGGACGAACGATTTTCTGAATAAGGTAAGGAAAAGAAAGATTGATTTCAAGCTTTCCGCTGGTTAAAACAAAACCTCCTTTAAAGTCGTGAGCTTCTTCTTTGATATGAAAATCAACATTGGCTTTTTCAAGCGCCTGCTCGGTTAGCTTGCGACGATCCGCAGGAACGGTTAAATTCCCTTTTTCAGCTGTCTTAGCAACATGCTTAAACATAGTCGTAACCAAGCTCACGTAATCATGATCACTCAAACCGTTGAGTTCTTTTTCAACTTCCGCGTAAGTTTGATCGATGATTTCTCGTTTCTGTCGAAGGGTTTGACTACGACCTTCCATAGAAGCAAGGGTCTTAGACTTTTCAATAACAGAAGCTGATTGAGTTTCAATCTTCACTTCAATTTCAGCTTTTCGAGCTTCTGCTTTTTCATTGGTTTCGTCTTCGATCTTTTTAATCTCATCGTCAGCCACCTGCTTCATAAAAGCAGATTTTTTAGCAGCCTCGTCTTCGATTTTTTTGAGGATATCAGATAATGCCATAGTAAGTAGCGAGAAACACGTTCCGAATGGAACAAGGCCGTGTAGGCCGCCGTGCAATGAGGACAAATCTGATTCAATCTGCGGAATAAAATGGAGAAGATTGAATTAAATTTGAGTGTTTCCCTATTGAAACAGTACAGGGAAGCTCCTCAGGCAACGTGCTTCTTAAGTTAGAAAGTAATTAAAGTGAGAATACAATCAAAGCAGAGATCAAGAATCCAAGTACAGCGTAGGTCTCTACCATCGCAGAAAGCACCATCGCTTTACCCATAGTAGAAGCATCTTTAGCGATCATACCCATACCAGCAGCAGATACCTTTCCTTGGTGCATACCAGAGAAAAGACAAGAAATACCAGCAGGTAGACAACCAAAGAAAACCAAGAAACCTTGGCTTAAAGAAAGAGTGGATGGATCTCCACCGATCAAACCAGTGTTTAATAATACAAGGAAACCAACCAAGAACCCATAAATACCCTGGGTCGCTGGTAGAGCTTCAAGAACAAGAACTTTACCAAAAAGTTCAGGTTTTTCTGCGGTAACGCCCGCACCAGCCTGACCCGCAAGGCCAACACCGATAGCAGAACCAATACCACCTAAAAATACAGCGACTGCACCACCTAAAACAGCTAGTGCTAAGCCCCATTGTGAGATAACTACGTCTTCCATAGTTTTAAATTATTAAGAATTAAGAGTTATATTCAACGCCTGTCTGCCGACAAAGGCAGTTTGTTACGTTGTAACGGCATCCCGAGACCTCGAGATAGCGTCACGACATTACTTTTTTAATCGAACAAATTTCGATTCACGAGACAAAGGTTCAAATGGAGATCCTCCTCCTTCCAAGAATTTTCCAAAAAATTCTACGAATTGAAGACGACCCGAATGAATAAAAGAACCAAGTGCGTTAATACCAAGATTGAAAATATGCCCTCCAATTAAGATGACAATAGCAACCAAGATACCGATGTAAGGAATGCCATTTGCCAACGCTGCAATAGTGTTCACCGCCATTCCGATAATCGCCGTTGCCAATCCAAGCGCCAACAAACGAGAGTAAGAAAGAACGTCACTCATATAACCAACCAGATCATATAAACTAAGAAGCCCTGAAAAGAATTTACCAACAATATTTTTGCTCTTTCGCCCCTGAGTTAAAACAATCAATGCAACTGAACCATATAACAAATAAGTGATGATTCCTTTTAGAGATTCTGGAAGAACACCCGCCGCAACCATAATAAACAAACTAATAAATGTTAAAATGATCGCCCACGGAAGGTTGTCTAAAACCGCATCCTTTTTATTGATATTGCGGAAATTGTGAACAAAATTAAGCCAAACTCCAAATAAAGTTTGAGCCAAACCAAGCACCAATGAAAGAATCAAAACCTGCATCGCATTATTCAAAGCATCAAACGTTTGACCACGGAAAACCAAAGAGCCGTCTTTGACGGTAGTAAGGAATGAAGGCGCCTGTTCAGGGGTGAGACCAAACCAACCTCCGAATAAAATTCCCATTATAAAAGTCAAAATTCCACCATACATCAACAATCGAACGAGGTTTTCCATTCCTTTAGGAATTTTAAGATAACGAAGCACAGACCATGTTGTGATGAACATAATCAACCCGTATCCCGCATCGGTTAAACACATTCCAAAGTAAACAATAAAGAAAACCGCCAAGTAAGGAGTTGGGTCTGCTTCATGATAAAGAGGAAGTCCGTAAACATCGGTAACCGCACGGAAAGGTTTTAGGAAACGACCGTGTTTTAGAAGTACAGGAGCCGATTCACCTTCATTAGGTTCCACCTCAGACAATTCAAAACTTTTAGTAATTCCAGAAATTTCTTCACGAATTTTTTCAAGTCCTTCTTTCGGCATCCACCCAGAAATCAAAACAGTTGACTGCGTACCAACAAACTTTTTACGCGCTTGCTTCTGAATTGATTTCCAATTCATGTAGTCATAAATCATTCGAAGTTTTGGAAGATCTTTAGAAAGTTCCTGAGCCGCTTCTTGAAGCTGGCCTTGGCGATCTTTGATTTCTTTCAATCGTTTTTCAAGTCGATCCAATTCATCGTGAATGGTTCCGTTCGCTTCTGGTAAATCAACCTGCTCCGCCTTGTGAGTCGCAATCAAACCGCTGATATCGGATGCAAATGAATGATCCGCAACAATATGAGCGTAAACTTTTCCAGAATAAATATTGTCACATTCCAAAATCACCAAAGGAGAAAGATTCAAAAGTTCTGTTTTAAAGGCCTCCCAATCTTTAACAGGCAAAACAGCAAAGGTAGAAAAAACAGTTTCTGTTTTCCGTGGAGCATTTAGATTGGACTGTAAATGCCTCCAAGGAGAAAGTTTTTCTTGATCAGCGTTCAATGCCTTTTCTTCATTATGTAAATTCACCAATTGCTCCTCAACCGATTCACAACGAGAAACAACATCTTTAAATTCAAACTTTTTAAGCACCTCTTCAATTTCAGAAAAATGCGTGTCCACCGCCGAACCGTCGATCTTTGCCTGAATCCCTTTTTTAGGCGCTTCGTATTTCGCAAGAAATTTGACCGCAAAATCAAGCTGAGCCACATCAACTTCTAACTGACGTCCCTCATCATCCATATCCAAAGCACAGCAACCTTCTTGCTCAACAGCTGAGTCCGTTACGTGCAAAATACCCTTGCCCTGCAAATAAGCCACCACTTTGGGCTTATCTTCTTTGTGTACAAACAAGTTGATTTTTTGCATGGAGACAATAGCCATACAGGAGGGAGTTTATTATTGAAATAAAGCAACAAACGTATCTTGAACGTGCTTAGAGGCTTTAGGAAGATTAATCTTCCCGCCTTCAACCACATCACGACGACGATTGTCTTCCTCAACGAGGATTTTTTTATATTCATCTTTTGCTTTCGCTTTCGCTTCTTGGAAACGAACCTGCCCTTTTTCTTTCACTGCATCTTCTGCACCAGTAATAACCTGAGAAGAATTTTCTTTAGAAAGAATCACACGTTGATTATTGGACTGCTCATCCTTTTTAAGGGATTGAGCGACGTCGTTTTCTTTCTTCTGAATTTGAACAATAAAGTCACTTTGATCAGACATAATTTTAGAGAGAAACATATTAAAAATGCGAACAGTATTTTAGTCACGATGTCTAGGAAAGTCAATGCTAGTAGATTAGCCATAAATTAAGAATATTGTATACATATAAAAAAAGATATTCTTATATAACAATTAGATACATAATGAAATTAAAAATCAGTTCAAAAAGAGTGACAAATGGTTTTACTTAGTAGCTTAAGCCGATTGTGCACCACGAAAAACAACAGTTGAACTTATAAAATTGACCAAACAATAAAAAGGGAATAATAATAGCAACCTTACTTTTTTAATAAAATAATAATGAATCAACCTGAATCAAACTCAAAATGTCCCAAACTTGAAGGTGTTATGGGCAAAGTTATAGAAAACGCACGCACTCTATTCAAAAGCATTAAAGACGCTGAAGAAATCATTCAAGATTGTGAAAATCTAGGAGTAAGCCCAGACGAATATTCAATTGTAGCCTATAAAGACTGGCTCGGACTTGCAAAGACCCGCTTTCAGATGATGCGCGAAAAATTCCAACACTTATTTGAAAATATCCCAGAAGAAGTGTCTAAGTTAAAGGTACAAGAAGTAGATGAACTATTTGGAGACAATGGAATCGTTCCTGAAGAAACAGAAGAAGAGGGGGGAAGTCTTCCAGAAAGCGATGATGAGGAAGTAGAAGACCTTCTTAATGTAAATTAAAGTTATAAAGTTGCCCTCCATTCCGAAGTAAATTCGGAATCTCAAAAACCCTCTTTGCCCAAAGGGGTTTTTACTTGATGAGTAAACAAATGTTCACTATAATAACCTTGTTTGTCATTTCCACCCTTTGTCGTCCCGCACCCCTTTGTCATTCCCGCGCAGGCGGGAATCTAGTGACATCTATTGTTTTACCTATTATCTCACCATACCAACACACTAATTTGTCATCCTGAACTTGATTCAGGATCCATTATAATTAGATTCCCCTCTTCAGGGGAATGACAAAAAAGCCAGAATGACAAAAAGGATAATTAATAATTAGTAATTAAATAAGTATGAGCAACCCATTAGCCGAGCGCATGCGCCCCAATAACCTAAAAGACTTCGTAGGCCAAAAAGAACTAATCGGAAAAGATTCCTTTTTGCGAAACGCCATTGAATCGGGCAACATTCCCAGCATGATCTTCTGGGGCCCTCCAGGTAGTGGAAAGACCACCCTCGCCAACATCATCGCCAATAAAACCAAAGCCGATTTTAATCAGCTCAGCGCCGTAACCAGTGGAATCAAAGATCTAAAAGACATCATCAAACGCGCCGAAGAAAACTCCCGCCTTCGCATCCCCACTATCCTCTTCCTCGATGAAATCCACCGATGGAACAAAGCTCAGCAAGACGCTCTGCTCCCTCACGTGGAAAGAGGAACCATCACCCTGATAGGAGCCACCACCGAAAACCCCAGCTTCGAAGTAAACAGCGCGCTCGTTTCCCGCTCCCGCGTTTTCGTTCTACATCGACTCACCGGAGGAGACGTTGAAAGTGTTTTAAAAAGCGCTCTAAAAGACAAAACAAAAGGAATCCCTCAGAAAGTAACACTAGAAGACGAAGCCCTCAGCCTCATATCCCACCTATCCAACGGCGACGCCCGCACGGCCCTGAATACCCTGGAGATCTGCGCGAATCAGGGTA
The DNA here is from genome assembly GCA_030637565.1 of Candidatus Peregrinibacteria bacterium. Classification (GTDB taxonomy): domain Bacteria; phylum Patescibacteriota; class Gracilibacteria; order UM-FILTER-43-11; family UM-FILTER-43-11; genus DAOWGG01. Next base: position 12,760 of record DAOWGG010000029.1, read on the forward strand.
AAACAATAACCAAAGAACTCATTAAACAAGTCGTACAAAAGCAAAACTTAATGTACGACAAAGGCGGAGAAGAACATTACAACATCATCTCCGCCCTTCATAAGTCCCTCCGCGGAGGCGACGGCAACGCCGGCCTTTACTGGCTCGCCAGAATGCTCGAAGGCGGAGAAGACCCCATCTACATCGCCCGCCGACTCCTCCGATTCGCCGCGGAAGACGTCGGCGTGGTCGACAACTTCGCAACGGTATTGGCCAACTCCGTTTTCGACGCCTGCAAAAAAATCGGAATGCCCGAATGCAACGTCCACCTCGCCCAACTCGTCATCTACCTAGCCAACACCAAAAAATCCATCGCCGCGTACCACGGGTATAAACAAGCGAAAACAGACGTAGAGAAACACGGAAACCTCGGCGTACCACTTCATTTAAGAAACGCTCCCACTAAATTAATGAAAGATCTCGACTACGGCAAAAACTACAAATATACTCCCGTGGAAGACAGCAGTAAGCAGGAATATTTTCCGGAGGAATTGAAGGGGAAGAGGTATTATTGATCCGCAATCTTAAGCCACATCTCCATTCGCATTATCAACCAACTCCTTCACTTTCGCCTCAAGCATTTCCATATTTTTAATAACTTGCGGATCTGTCCCATCGGTTAAACTTCTTTTTGCATTAATAAGCTTACTGGTAAGCCAAGCCGTAATAATAAATATTAAACTAAACGGCACCCAAAATGCAGCGAGCCAAAGGATTCTTAATAGAATATTGATTAAATCTGTTAGGGGTTTAATGGCAGTTAAAGCCAAATCTACAGACGCCTTATTAGCCTTTTGCATAACCTCACTTTCAGCGATTGCCTTAATAACATTCGAAGTCGCATTTAATGAATTTGAAAGCGCCCTCACATATGGATTATCACTTTCTTGCGCAACCTCACCATCAGCTTCCTCAGCCGGCTGGATCGCTTCCGTTACTGTCTTATTGTAACCCGTTAAATTACTAAAGCTTTTTTGAATGGTGTGACCCGAAAACCAACCGAGTGCAGATGAAATCAGAACAATTATTGCAACCTTAACAAGTATTTTTAAAATCAGATTCTTAAAACCACCAATTTTTTTCAACTTAGGATATTCGATTTTTTTCATTTAATTGTTTTTAATAAAAATTCATAAATCCTCACCATCGCCAGCGTATCCATATCGCAGTATTCCAGCAACCATTTTTCGGTCTTTTTCTTATTCTTCATATTCCCAAACACCAAATCATAAATAGTTTCCGCCGCTTTCATTCCCCCCTGTATTTCTAAACCATCGTAACTCAGCTTTGGCACTAAAACAGGAAGCACTTTTTTTAAACCAGCACGGCCTTTAAACCGATAATCCAAATAACGATCCTTAAAAATCAGCTTCAGATCAATCATCCGGCGATTCAGGTCATTCATAAAATCCTTATATTTCGGCGCCATTTTCCCAATCAGAACATTCCGCCCTTCTTCAAAACTGGAATGCCAAGCGATCAGTGTGCCCGTGTCCCCAATCTGCTCACGCAGACGCTTTCCAATCGCCTCGAAAGGAGGTCTTTTAGTGGTATGTAGGTATTCAAAGTGCTTCAGCGTCCCATTCGGTTTATCTAAAACATGCAATGAATACTGCATCGCTATAAACTTCCAGGGGCGGGTGCCGTTATAAAGGGGAATGGGGGAAGAAATGGCTTCGTAATCCAGAAAATAA
>DAOWGG010000045.1 GCA_030637565.1 Candidatus Peregrinibacteria bacterium
ATGATGATCGATATTAATAACAGGTGTATTGAAGAACATTTCCACATTGTCTTCGTAAAGCGCTCCCAAATGTTCCAAGTTCCCCGTATCCATCACAAAAATAAGATCAAACTTATTCATTCCATGCTGGAAAGAGACATCCGCCTCATTGATCATTCCGTCTTTTGGGCTGATGATAATATTGAATTTATGATCTTCCTTATTGTATTTAAGCTTTCCGATAGGCACTTTCGATGTGTCGATACTAATAATAAAGTCACCACTACCAGATAATGAATTCTGCAAAATCTCCATAGAAGGCAAGAAGGCAAGATTCTCTGGTGCAGGATCGCTTGTCGCTACCGTCACTTCTTTGCCCATCTCTTTTAATATAGAGGCAGCTGAAAGCGCGGCCCCTAGTCCGTCACAATCTACCCGTGCATGGGCGAGAAGTAGAATCTTTTGACTCTTCTCAACGAGATTAATGGTTTGATCGTATAGTGCTTTGTCCATAATGGTATATAAGGAAAGAAGTTATTATAAAATGTATTTTTTATTTGTAAAGTAATTTGGTGTGAATATCCTATTATAAAACAATTCTAAAAAAATGTCAAATAAAAAGTAATAGTTAAACATTTAATTCACCCTCATTTAGGAAACAAGTCGACTGGCCAAAGTCCCAATCGTCCCAGCGCCCATTGTAATAATCACACAATCTTTTTCCGCAATATCGCTCAAAAGTTTATAAGTATTATCAAATCCATCACCCCACATTACATTCGAATGAGTGGTTTTTAAAATATCCACCAATTTCTCTGCATCAATTTTTGACTTGTCATCATCACTGTCGCGCGCTTCATATATATTCGGGATAATCACTTGATCCGCATCACCAAAAGAACCTTTAAATTCCTCAATCATTAAGTGAGTTCGGGAATACTGATGGGGCTGAAAAACACAAACAATAGGCCGATCCCCGTAGGCTTCCTTAACTGCCTTTAGGGTCGCTTTTATCTCCGTTGGGTGATGTCCATAGTCATCGATCACCAACGCTTTTTTAAAAGAACCTTTTGTTTCTAAGCGCCTCCACGTACCTCCAAAGTTTTTAAGTGCCTCTCGAATTTTTTCATCTTCTCCGCCCACCTGCTTAACAGCAAAGTAAGCATGTGTTGCATTCATCTGATTAAAATCTCCAAGAACGCCAACCTCTAAATCAAGTTCACTCACTTCCTTATGAGTAACGGGAATCAAGGTACCAGCACAGTGATGTATCATTTTTCGAACATTGGCATCATCCATATTCGCTACCAAAAAACCGTGTGGAGGAATGCTTTTAATCAATTCAATGTAAGCCTCCATATAATCGGCTTCATCTCGGTAATAATCCAAATGTTCTAATTCACAATTCAAAAGCACAACCCCGTAAGGGTGAAGACTCAGAAAAGAACGTCGATATTCACACCCTTCCACCATCAGCAAATCCCCTTTTCCAATTCGAATATTACGACCGTGAAACTCTTTTACCTTACTTCCTACAATCACCGTTGCGTCCAATCCAGCACTAATCAGCGCTAGTCCGCCCATCGCAGTCGTCGTCGTTTTACCATGAGTGCCTGCCACGACAATGGTTTTTTGGTTTTGAGTCAGCTGACCAAGTGCCTGAAAATAACTCAAGGTCGGAATTCCTAAAGCTTTAGCACGTTTGTATTCGGGGTTATTATCCCGATCAATCGCCTCGGTATAAATCACCAGTTCTGCCCCACTATCCACATTGTCTTCAGAATGACCGATCGTTATATGGGCGCCCTGATGAATCAAATCTTCAATCAAATCTGAGTCAAAAGCATCAGAGCCAGTCACTTTTTTTCCTTCCGCAAGAGCAAGATGTGCCAAGGCACTAATTCCGATTCCTCCGATCCCAATGAAATGAATATGTTTAGCGTTTTTCATAAGCGATTCGGATTGTACCGCTATTCAATTACAAAAACAATTTAACGTCGGAGATTGGACATCGGACATCGGACATTGCTATATTATTTCTGCACTTAAAGTAAATAAATGAACAAGAGTAAACCTTTTGTATTACAACTCGTAATTGTTGGCGGATTTTTAATCTTTTTATATATCTTTTTTGCCCTGACAACATCTGTTTATCGGGATTTCCAACTGGAAACCAATATTGATAAATTCGAAGATGAAATCACTCGTTTAGCGGAAATGGCGCAACAAAAACCAAAAGATGTCCGTTATTTCCAGTCGGAAGAATATAAAGATAAATACGCCAAAGAGAGCCTGAATTTGCTGAACCCAGGAGAGAAACTCATCATCATTCCTCAGGAAGATCAAATTGTAAAAAGCGAGGTGGTTGTTGAAAGATCTTACCACGCAAGTGTGCTTAAATTGCCCAATCGAAACCAATGGTGGGAATACTTTTTTGGTAAAACACTGTCTATTCAAGTAAACCCAGAGCCGAAAAACGCTGTTCCTAGCCCAGAAGAGCGAATGCAGGAAGGTAACAACTCAGAGGGTCTTCCGTTCGAGTTAAATGAGGGGTGATTTTTTATTTAATTCATGTGCACACGGGGCCCCTTAATCATTAAGGGGGTCATATTATTAGGGGTAGAAAGAAAAACTAAAGCAAAA
>DAOWGG010000044.1 GCA_030637565.1 Candidatus Peregrinibacteria bacterium
CTATTGTCCAAATAGAAGATGATAAAGTACTTATTTTACAGGATCTTAACCAAAATATTTGGTGGGTGGAAACTGGAAATGCTAAAAAACATCCTGAAGTCATTTTAAGAAAAGGTGAGCGCATTCGAACAATGGGTGAGCGATTAGAAGAAGGTTATTTTCGCGCAGACATAATTGGACCATGGGTAAAAAGATCTGAACACTTCATGGGAATTCGGGAAAACTTTAAAAGGTGAAAGAAAATTTATTTTTGGACGTAATAAAAGGCGAGACGATTAATCACCTCACCATTTTATTACTAATTGAGAAAACATGAATATTATAAAACGAGTATTACCAGTAAGTCTAGCGACTTTTATCGTTTTGGTTAGCGCGGCAGTTCTTTTTACTTCAGCTGATGAACCTAACGTATCAAAGTCACAGCGTCACGAAGCGGTTCAGTCCGCTCTAGAAAGTGGCGATTACAACGCATGGGTAGCTACGATTTCAGAAGGAGATCATGAGCCCAAAATCCTTGAATACATTAATGTTGACAACTTTGGACAATTTGTCGAAATGCACCAATTGCGTCAACGCGCCGATGAAATTGCAGAAGAGATTGGTCTGCCAAAAAAGAATAAGAGGCACGGTTACCATAAAGGGCCTAGGCTCACCGATGAGCAAAAAGAAATCATGCAACAAATGCGTGAATTAAAGCAATCTGGTGATCTTGAAGGGGCCAAGGCACTCTTTGAGGCATCTGGAATTGAATGGACCCCAAAATTCCACCGAGGATTTAAAGGGGGACAAGATCAAAAACGAGGATTTTTTCAACCCCAAAGCTAAACTCAATAACTAGAAAGTTATAAAAGCGTCAAAGGCCTCTCCGATGAACCTCGGAGGGGTCTTTGTTTATTTAGATTTCTTTTTGCGAATGGGCTTAGCTTTAAACATCAAATGCCGATGCTTCTCAATGTCAGTAAAAGAATCCGCCATTTCAATCAAACCCGCATTGGTTGTTTTTTCAAACGCCACCACTTCTACCAAACATCCAAACGCTTGCTGAAGGTAATTCACAACAGGCTTAAAGTCCCCATCACCAGAAATCAAAATAATCGAATCTACTTTTTGCCCCATTCGAATCGCATCCATCGCAATTCCCAAGTCCCAATCTCCCTTTTTTGCTCCGCCATAAAACGTCTGTAAGTCTTTCTCCTTTACTTCCAATCCAGCAGCATTAAGTGCATCAAAGAAAAGAACTTCTTTTAAATCTGGATCAGATTTGATGACATAAGCAATCGCGCGAACTAAAAGACGGTCATAAATCACATGGTTCAATAGGTTTTTGTAATTGATTTTTGCGTTGCATAAATTCTTAGCAGAATAGTAAATATTCTGAACATCCACCAATACGGCAATTCGTTGGTCAGGATTTCTTACAATCATAATTTTTATTTTAGAATTTAACGTCATCAGTGTATCACATCACTCAATTAACTGATCTAGGAAAATTCATTAGCAATGATATTAAAAAGCTTACCCTTTGCCACCAGAGGGGTTTTTAGTGTATCTTGGATGAGCAAAATCTAATATAAATCTATGTTTCAAACTCTTCCTCAGATCGGTCAGCCTCTTTCGGACGATCACATCAATTTTCTAAATACCCTGAGTAAAAGTGCTCGTGGAGCCATTGTTCAAATGGTAGCCAATTCTCAATCGGGACATCCCGGTGGATCATGTTCAGTGATCGACTATTTGGCGCTTTTGTATGCTTTCGTGATCAGCCAAACCGGTGAGGAATTGGTAGTGAGTAATGGTCATGTTTCCCCCGCAGTATACTCAATCTTAGCGGAAATGGGATACATCCCACGACAGGAGGTGATTGAAACATTCCGAAAGAGCGGATCAATTTATGAAGGGCATATCACTCGCCATGTTCCAGGAATTCATTTTGGAACAGGACCCTTGGGAGTTGGTGTTTCCGTTGCCGCTGGCTTCGCTCATGCAGAAAAAATACATGGAAAAAACCGTCGTGTTTTCGGGGTTGCCGGTGATGGAGAGTGTGATGAGGGGCAGGTATATGAAATGATTCATTACGCTAATAAATATAAGCTGAATAACTACACTTTATTTGTGGATTACAACGAAGTACAGTTAACCGACAGCTTGGAAAAAACAATGCCAATCAACCTAAAGGCAATCTTTGAATCGGCTAATTGGAAAGTAATTGAAGTGGATGGTCATGATTTTTCAGCGATGTGGGCAGCTCTTGAAATGAGCGGACAATCCGATTCACCAACCGTAATTATTGGGAAAACGATTATGGGAAAAGGGGTGAGTTTTATGGAGCCAGATGGATTGGCACACAAATCCACTTGGCATGGGATTCCACCCAAGCCAGAACAAGCGGAAGCAGAACTGGCAGGGCCACTTAAAATGAGTGACGAGGAAAATGCAATGTTGAATGAATTCCGAGCAATGGTGAAATGGCATCCAAAAAGCCCAAAAGAATATGAAGTGAAATCACTAGCACCCATGGCAGATGTGAACACGGGAAACCCTGTAACATTACCAGCGGGAACGAAAGCTGATTGTCGTGGGGCTTACGGAAATGCATTACTTGATTTAGCGAAATTAAACGAAAATGTGTTAGCGACAACCGCCGATTTAGGTGGGTCAGTAAAAACCGCCGTCATGGGCAAGGAATTCCCAGAGCGTCACCTGGAAGTCGGCATTGCCGAACAGCATATGGTGAGTTTAGTGGGCGGATTAAGTCTTTCTGGCTTCATTCCATTCACTTCCACTTTTGGTGCTTTCATGAGTAGTCGTGCCAAAGATCAGGCGCGTGTGAACGACATCAATAACACCAATGTTAAAATGGTTTCCACTCATTGCGGATTATCCGTTGGAGAGGACGGTCCTACTCATCAAGCGATCGACGATATGGGATCATTTTTAGGAATGTTTAATACCCACGTTCTAGAGCCAGCTGATGCGAATCAAACGGACCGAATTATCCGATACATCGCTGGGCATTACGGAAACTTTTATGTACGTATGGGGCGCCATAAATTCGAAGTGATTTTGAAGGAAGATGGCACACCGTTTTACGATGACAGTTATCAGTTTGAATATGGAAAAGCCGACCACTTGCGAACGGGTGATGCAGTAACGGTAGTCACGGCTGGATCAATGGTTTCAATTGCCGTTGGAGTGGCTGACAAATTGAAAAATGTGGATTTATTAGTAATGAGCGCCCTGAAGCAAATCGACCGTAAAGCCTTAATCGAATCCGTGAAAAAAACAGGTAAGCTCATTACCATTGAAGACCACAATCCACATAGCGGTTGGGCCTCTCAAATCAATAAAATAATTGCCGAAGAAGGTCTTTCGGTTAAAATTAAAAATTTAGCTGTGGAAGAATACCAGCTTTCAGGCACTTCAGATGAACTTTATGAAATCGCTGGTATCGGCCCAAAAAGTCTTGAAGAAGCTTGTTTAAATTTATAAACCTCTATGCCTAAGTATAAAAATCAAATCAACAAAGAACATTTTCGTGTAGCCATTTTTGGTTCTGCGCGAATCAAGCCAGATGACCCTCGTTATCGACAGATAGAATCTCTCGCCAGTCGTATCGCCGCGGCTGGATTTGATGTAGTGACAGGAGGAGGTCCTGGGATTATGGAGGCGGCAAACAAGGGTCATATGGAAGGTAGAAAAATCGGCGGGGATGTTCACTCTTTTGGCCTTAGTATTGATCTTCCTAAAGAGCAATTTTCCAACAAACATTTAGATATCAAAAAAGATTTTGAGCGATTTTCAGAACGACTGGATTATTTTATGAATCTCTCCAA
>DAOWGG010000034.1 GCA_030637565.1 Candidatus Peregrinibacteria bacterium
ACGGATACATCAAGGCGCTTCAAGGAGATATTCCTATCGAAGAGGTCTACCGTGTCGTTCAATAAAACCTTTGTCAATTTGTAATTATTAATTTGTAATTAAAAAAAAATGAGTCCAGCAACACTACATATCGGAAGTGCTCCAACGGCAGCAGAATCTGCTAAGATAAAAAAGCCAGCTCAAGCCGCACCAAAGCGTCGTCAAAAATCGGGCAATATAATCGGGCAGATGAATAATTATTTTGCTAAATTCACGCCAATTAAAGATGATGATAAGGTAAGCTTTTTTCGATTGATGGCAACGATGATCAATGCGGGGATATCTTTAACCAAGGCTCTTCATATATTAGAGGATCAAGTTGAGAATGTTCATTTTAAACAAGTGATTGCTGATTTAGCCTTCCAAATAGAAAGTGGATTGAGCTTCTCAGAATCCTTGGGAAAATACAGAGACCTTTTTGATGATTCGCAAATCGGTATGGTGGAGTCGGGAGAGGCGACAGGTCGTTTGAATCAAACCTTACTTCAAATTGCGACACAAACCGAGAAATCCGCTCAGCTTACCAAAAAAATCAAAGGAGCGATGATTTATCCGGTAACCGTACTTATAATTTTAGCAGTAGCTATAACTGCGATTATGACCATTGTAATGCCAAAAATTAAAGAGGTTTTTGATAGCTTAGGGAGTGAGCTCCCTCTCATGACACAAATGTTAATTGATGGCAGTGATTTTATGGTGGGTAAAACGGCAGGTGTTCCTAATGCTGTCCTATTAATAGGGGGGATCGTGGGCGTATTCGTTTTATTCTTCCAGTGGAAAAAAACCAAGTCAGGTCGTATTTTATGGACAAAGGCGATTATGAGCGCTCCTATTTTTGGCTCTTTGATCAAAAAAACAGCGGTGGCTCGATTCTGTCGAAGTTTAGGAACTTTGACCAGTAGTGGAGTGTCCATCTTAAAAGCCTTGTCCATTACTGCAGGCAGTGTGGGGAACCCTATTTACGAAAAACGTATCAAGCAGATCGCTGAAGATGTGAAACGTGGTATCACAATGGGGGAAAATATGAAGGACGACGATTATTACTTTCCTTCCATGGTGGTGGGAATGGTAAACGTAGCGGAGCAAACCGCTCAAGTGGATCAGATCATGTCCAAGTTGGCGGATTTCTTCGAGGAAGAGCTCGACGATATGGTTAAAAATATGTCCAGTTTAATGGAGCCGGTAATCATTGTGGTTCTGGGTGGAACGGTTGGATTCTTAGTAATTGCGGTGATGCTTCCAATTCTTCAATCATCCGATTTAGCGAGCTCCCAGTAAAAAACGGTAATTTTTAGAGAGGAAAAAGGTGTTGCACACAAAAATTACTCATGTTATACTCATAACAGTTTATATCTTAAAACAAAAACAAAATGACTAAGCAAAATGCTTTTCGTCGCGGTTTTACCCTCATCGAGCTGATGATCGTTATTGTGATCCTCGGTATCTTAATGGGTACTATTCTTCCTCGACTTACCGGTGCACAATCTCGTGCTCGTGATACCGCTCGTATTGCGGATCTTAATAATATTTCTCAGGCGCTTGAGGTATACTCTAGTGACTTTGGTCAGTACCCAGATGCCGCTTGTGCTACTACTGGTATTGGCATCAATTGCCTTGATGTTCTTTGTGCCGCTACTGGGGCGACTCCAGACACTTACGAAGAATTAAAGGGATATCTAAAAGGAGATCGTGTTCCTCAGAATGTAGGTAAGCAAACCGACACACTTGGATGTGTGGGTTCTTACTATTATAGCCCTTTAAACTCAGGAGGTTCTGACAATCAGTCTTACATATTGGCTTCAGATCTAGAAACATGGCAAATGGCCAATTATTTAGCTGGTGCTTCAGCTGGACAATCCGCTGCTGCTGGTGCAAGTGAGTTTGTAGATTCTGATGAAGCCGCTACTCATATCGGTAACATTGTAGAGCAGATTGCTAAGCCTGGTTCAGGTCATTCAGAAAAGAACTCTATTTACATTGTAATTCCGTAGTAAGTTCATAGTTTATAGAATTAAAAACCCCTCTCTTCTAACGAAGGAGGGGTTTTTTAGTAAAAATGTCTGAACCGCAGATTACGCGGATTAAAGGATTACGCTGATTGTCTAAGGGGAGTTCTATATAAAAATCTGTGGAATCAGCGGCATCTGCGTAATCTGCGGTTCAGACAAGGGTGGGAGAACGGCGACTCCTCCTAGATGATTGGATTGTGACAAGATTGGGATGAACAATATTCAGTTTAATTAAATGGATCCTGAAATAAACCTGTCTGCCGATAGGCAGGTTCAGGACGACAAAAAGAAAAATAAGTCATTTGAAATTTAAATTCCCCCTACTCCGTTAACCCAAAATACTTACTGTAATACCATTTGTAAAAAGCACTTTCTTCATTTTTCTCCTGTTTTTTTTCTTCAATTTTTTGATTCGCAACGGTAGCGATTTCACTTGGGTCAGAAATTTTAACCACAAAACCCTTAGGTCCATCATGAACCTGGTATTGGCGGATATTGGAGTCCAAAGAAAGCGGATAGAAGCGATTTCCAACAATCATATAGCCATTTTTTCCATCTTGCCCAATTGGAAAAGTTTTATTGTTACTCAATAGGCTCTTCCCTATATAATAATCAGGTATATCCAAATTAGCTAAATCAAGCAGGGTACCTGCAATATCTATCTGTGAGCCTTGATGAACCTTAATCTTTAAATCAGCTTTTGTAATCATTAAAAAAGGAATGCGCCCAGGCTTGAGAACAAAGGAGTTTTTAAAGTCATCGCCAGGAATGGTTCGGTGGCTTGGGTAGAGTTGATCAGAAGTGAGTAAAACCACTAAATCTTCATTTAAAAGCCCTTCTTTTTCTAAATTAGCTATAAACTGTCCAAAGGCTTCATCGAAGCACTGAATAGAGAAGGGGAGCGGGTATTCGGGGTCCTGGTCGGTCTTTTCTCTGTAACACCGGCCTCCAGGAATATGAGTATCAACCCCTAAAAGAGTTAAAAAAAGCTTCTCATCTTCATCTGTATTTTTAAGTCGTTCAATAGCCTCATTGAATACATAATCATCGCTGTAGCCCCAGGTTTCATAAAGTTCGGGTCGCTGATCCTTAAAATTAGGGTATTTTTCAGAGAATTCCTCCTTGGCAAAAATAGTTTGAAAACCAAATTTTTTAAAGTGAATATTTTCACTAACATAATATTTGGTAGCCCCTCGAATAAACTCTGTAATAAAACCGTTTTGATTGAGCCATTCGGGAGCGCAAACATGCTCATTGTCCTTTTGAGTCAGACGTTGATTGGGATGTCCGCAGAGCATCGCACTAAGACCCGATAGAGTAAAGGGGGCAGAGGGGTAAAAGTCATCAATATGAGCGTATTGATCGAAAAGAAGGTCTAAATAAGGGGTGGCCTCATCCGATTCATCATTGTATCGGGATAAAAAGGTCTGATTGAGCGATTCAGCCACGACTAGAATGATTTTTTTAGGAGGCTTATCAAGCTTTTGAGTGAACTTTTCGTTTAAGTGAGTTTCACGAATCAAACCCTCCTCTTCAGAAGAGAGAGATTGATAATTTTTTTCAATAGGGAAAAGGCTTTGTTTGATTTCTTTAGTTAAGAGGGCTATTCCTGAATGTTCTAGTTCAATAATGCGGAAAAAGTTCTTTTGTTGAGAGTCATTATTCACAATCGAAATATGTGCGCTGTAAGATATAGGTATGGATGGGGCGAAGAATGCCAGGAGAAAGAGAGCTCCAAAAAGATTTTTTTTAACAACCCAAGCACGATAGTCGGTATTTTTAATTTTAAAAAGAGCAAATAAAACTCCTCCTAAAAAACCAAATAAGAGAATCGCTAAAAAGGAAATCTTTAGATCAAAAAATGAAAAAAGGATATTC
>DAOWGG010000062.1 GCA_030637565.1 Candidatus Peregrinibacteria bacterium
TGGAAGTAAACTGGAAATTATTCACCGACAAAGAAGCGGTACATCCACTACTCGTACAAAATTTTGAACAAATGGAGAATGGTGAATTACTGGATTACTACTGGCAATTAAACAAGTACATCAATCAAAACCAAGAAACCATTACCGACAATGAGACCTACTTTCGGGATCAGATTGAGAATTATTTATTTTATGCACGCAAAATTGAAGCAAACAAAGCCTGTGAAACAAAGTGGGCAAGAGCAGTTCGAGAAGAAATGCTAGCAATGGGCGAGATACCAGAAGACCCAGAAAAACTAAAGCAAGCTCAAGAAAAAGCGGTAGCAAAAGTAATGAAAAATTTTGATGAAGCTGCCGTATTAAGAATGATGGCGGAGATAGAAGGGGGTCAGCCACTTCATTTTGAGAGCACAACCAAAAAAATCACCAATAACGAAGCTTGCTACGCCCTGTATCAACTTGCCAAAACATTCGGATACATAGGGATTCAAAATGAAGAAGAATTAAAAGGATTCTTCAATGAAGAAAGAAAGGGAAGCCTTGGAATTTATTGGGATGGAGAAAATTGGTTTGTAAACGAAGCAGGATACGAATTCGACGACGAAATTGGAAAAGAATTAAACCGACATACCATCGAAAAATTCATTCAGGAATTACGAGATAAGCCAGATGATCGGCTTGAGCATCGACAAGATGCTGTTGCGTTTGGAATGGGAGAAATTTTTGAATATAAGGTTCTAGAAATGGCAGAAATTCTTGAAAAAAGCTTAGGCGAATACAATGAGCAACACAAAAAAGAGTCCGTCGAAATGCCACTCGAAGAAAGACTGGTCAGCTAAAGCTCATCCACCGAACGACGCTTCCCATCGGGAGTAAAGTACTTAACGTACATATTTTTTAGGAATCCAAAAGTAGCGGTGAACAAAGAATTCATCAGCTCTTTTAGATTACGTATTCTTGCAATCGCATGATTATAGCCATCCGCACCACCTGCCCCTAGATTATTCTGATATTTAGTGGCCCGCTTCCACTCAAGTTTAATTTGAGCGTTGATCGCCGTACGAACTTTTTTAACCATAACCTCCTCAGAAGGAAAATCATAATCCTTTAAGTCGCTGGAAACGGCTTGAGCTTGATCATCATCAGATGCGCCACCTCCCGATGAAATATCCCCTTTCTCACCCGTCTCCCCTTTTCGCTCAGACACTTTTTCGCTCGGCTTTTCCACACCCCCCATCACCTCAGCAACCCCCTCTTGAACTCCTGCCTGTTTTTTAGAAACTGACTCAGAAACTTCAGACTGCTTTTCAGCTTTCTTTTTTTGAATCAAAGAATCCACCGACTTAGAAACGGATGGTTTTTTTTCAGGCGCCTTTGAATGATGATCAGGATGAGCCATTTATAAATTGATGTTTATCTTTATAATTATATCAATTTTGAGGGTTTTTTCAACGAAGTAAAACCATCATAACACAATCGATTGATATGATAAGATAAAATCGATGCAAAAAATAACCCTTAAAGCACCAGCCTACATCACTTTGGAAACGGGTCAAATCTACCCGATTGATCTATGGGATGAAATAGAAATCGAAGTGTTAAATGAACGAAAAATTCAAATCGAAAAAGAAAGTGGTTATAAAATTCCAACCAATCACCTAAATCCTGTGTTTAAAGTAGCCTCAGAATTACAAGGATTAAGGCCAAATAAGTTTGGTGCAAAAATAATCATTCAAAAAAACATTCCTACTTTCAGCGGATTAAATTCACAATTGAGCAATGCCGCCAAAACGCTTATATCACTCAATAAATTATGGGGATTTGATTTGAGCAAACAAGAACTTTTAACCATTGGGAAAAAGGTAGATAGAAAATTACCTAAGTTAATAGAAAATAATGAGAAAGAAGGAGAAAGAGTAGCTTTAGTCATTCCTAAATACATTAAATTCAAAAAAGAATGGAAAGCGAAAGAAATATTTAAGCATTTTCCAGACTTAAAAAAAATTAAAGAAGTATTAATTTCAAATGGGGCAACGGAAAGTGAAGTAAGTGGAAAAGGGCCCGGAATCTATGGTTTTTTCAATAAAAAAATTCCCATAAATGAAATAAAAAAAGAGCTTGAAGGAAAATTTGATTTCATTTGGTCTGGAAAGACGATTGATGGTAAAATTGACTCCAATAAATAAAGTTAATGAAAACATTTTATTCCTCAACATTCATCAGCATTGTCCTCGCATTTTTAATGGTCATGGGCAAAAACGGTCAGCCCGTAGAGATCGTTCAAGACTCGCCCGATGTAAGTTTCAAAAACATAGCGGAGGAGGAATTTGAAAAAGATTTTGAAGAAATCAATATCGAAATTTTTGAAAACCTAACTTGTGAAAAGTGCACTATTTTTACCAATGGAACACTCGCAAAAATAAAAGAGCTTGAAAAA
>DAOWGG010000082.1 GCA_030637565.1 Candidatus Peregrinibacteria bacterium
ATCTATTACAACAAGGCTTATTTTAAAGATCTATTAGCAACGACTGATAACCCAGGGATTCTTTGGGAAGACATTAAAGAGCAGGTGTTTAAGCTCACCAAACAAAACAATAGTCCAGAACGATTCTCGTTGGCTGGTCTTGGAATTGGACGTGGGGACAATGTGAATAGTGCGGTGGATATTCTTTACACCATGATGCTTCAGTACGGGGTTGATTTTTATGACAGTAAGGGCGAAGCAGCAACTTTTGCCAACAAGGCTACTTCTTCTTCTGGTGTTGAAAATCCAGGGGCTGAAGCTTTAGATCTTTATACTAGCTTTGGTTTGCCGAGTTATAAAAATTACAGCTGGAATGAGACTATCACTGGGTTTGAGCCAGACAAAAAAGAGATTGACCCATTTGTTCGCGGTAAGGTGGCCATGATTGTTGGGTATCCTTATTTATATGATGTTTTGACTCAGGAGATTCAAAATAAACAAAAGGCAGGTTCTTCTCATATTGATGTGAATGACATTGGAATTGCTCCAATGCCACAACTGGTGAGTCCGACCGAATCCACTCGTCGTGATACGTTGGCGAGTTACTTTCCGTTGGCGGTGGCGCGAACAACCGATATGCCAAAGGAGGCTTGGTCACTCGTTCAATACTTAACCACGGCGGATAGTCTTCAGACCTATCACAAAAAAACTAATAAACCGACTAGCCGAAAAGATCTCGTTCAAGAGCAACAAACTGAACCATTGTTTGGTGTTTTTGCTTTTCAGGCACCGTTTGCTAAGAGTTTTAAGATTTACGACGCAACGGCTTATCACAAAGTATTTACCGAGGCGATTCAAGACGTTGTTACCAATGTTGCGACCTCAAAACAGGCTTTGACCGAGGCTCAAGCAAAGATTACCTGTGTGATTAAAAAGCAGCGAAAGTTGATTGATACTGCTGAAGATTGTGGGATTTAAGGGTTCGATAAACAATTTGGCAAGGAGTATGGTGGCTCCCCCTAAATTAGGGGGAGATGAAGAGGGGGTAGAATAATGAATTGCTTATTGTACTACCCCTCTTTCATTCTCCCCTGAACCAGGGGAGACCACCTTTCTCCTTCCCCTTTTTTCAGTTAATATCGTTTTGTGAAAAAATTAATTCAAATTCTTTTCGGCATTTTCCTTGTCACATTCCCACTTTCTATTCGATGGGTTGTTTATGAGGAAGCGAGTTATCGGTTTGGGAATTTTAATCCTTGGGTGACGGGGTTTGTATATTTACCAGAAATACTTTTATTAGTGATTTTTGTGTTGTGGGTCATTCAAAAAGTCTCAAGTGCGAGTGTGAGTCTCAAGTTTGAACCTCAGTATTTGTGGGTTGTGTTTGGGTTGTTTGCGTTGAATGCTTTTGTGGTGACACTTTTAAATGGGGATTCGATGTTGGGTGCTCTTTTTATTTTACGTTTGTTTGAAGGGTTGATTTTGTTTTGGTTGATTGTTGATAAAATTATTCCCCCTAAAAACATTGTTGCCATTCTTCTTCTTTCGGCGACGCTTCAGATTATTTGGGGTTATTTTCAAGTAAAAACCAATGGAGCTCTCGGTTTATCATTCATTGGTGAATCCGTGATCGGGCCAGAAATAATGGGGGTTGCGAAACTGGAATTGGCGGATGGCGTGAAGCAAATTCGAGCCTACGGATCCTTTTTACATTCCAATATTTTGGCGGCTTATTTGCTCACGGTTTTCTTTTTAAGTCTTCGTTATTTAAAATATGGTAATAAGCTTTTTTGGCTCGGTTTATTCACGTGGAGCATTTATTTAACTCACAGTCGTGCAGCGATGTTGGCAGGTGGTTTTGGGTTGGTGGTTTATATTTTGCTTAGTGTTTTTAAATCGATTTCCTTTCGTCGAACGGTTGGAGTTGTTGTTCTTATTTTGTTGGTGATTGGGAACTTTTGGTTTTTTCAAAAAAGCCATGTAATTCAAACTCGTGATCTTTCTTGGCAGGAGCGATTGGATCAGAATGTGATGAGTGATCAGATGTTTTCTGAAAATCTTTTTGGTGTGGGGGTGCGGAATTTTACATTGGAAATGGAGAACGTCGTTGAAGAAAAATTATTGCCGTGGGAATTTCAGCCCGTTCATAACACCTACTTTTTAATGCTCAATGAAATTGGAATACAGGGGCTGATTTTATTTGCTTTATTCCTTGTTTTGTTTTTCGATTTCTATTGGAAAGCAGGGGCTGCATCGGCTTTATTTGTTCTTCTTTTTATCATGCCATTTGATCACTTTTTGTGGGATAGTTGGGTGGGGATGATGCTGATGGCTTTGGTGGCTGGATTTGTGGGGGTTGAGAATCATAAAGAAGGGTTGGTTGAAAAAATAATTCATAATGATGAACGCTGAATATATAACTAAAACACCAGAGGCAACTATTGAGCTTGGCAGAAAGCTGGCGGGTCGTTTGAATCCTGGTGATACGGTTTTGCTTTATGGAGACCTAGGGGCTGGTAAAACGCATTTTACCAAAGGGATTGCGGAGGGGCTGGGGGTTGAGTCCACTATTAAGAGTCCGACGTATGTGTATGTTAATAAATACCCAATAGATCTCAGATCTCAGATCTCAGATCAGAGATATTTGTATCATTATGATTTGTATCGGTTTCGTGAAGGGGATGATTTGTCGTCGATTGGGTTTGATGAAACCGTGGAGGATTCAAATGCGATTAATGTGGTGGAATGGGCGGATCGATTAGGTGATAATTTGCCCAGTCGATATGTGTTGGTGGCGTTTAACGTCAATCCCGATGAACACATTATTCAGATTCAGTTTGTGGATTCAGCAGTCGTCCCTGAGGCTCAGATTGAGGCTTATTACGATGAATGGGTGACCCCACTACATGTTCGTGCTCATGCTAAAAAAGTAACCGATGTGGCGATGCAGGTTGCTCAGGCTTTTGTTGATGTTGATGAGATAGTGAAAATGGATCAAATTTATACCGCTTGTATGCTTCATGATATGAATCGGGTTTGTGATTTTAAAGAATTAAATCGAGATCGTTTTGAGGAAGAGGTGACCGATGAGAAATGGAATCGTTGGCTCGAGATGCGAGCACAATATAAAGATATGCATCATGCTGATATTTCAGCGCAGATTTTAAATGAACGTGGGTTTACCGAAACGGCTGAATTAATTCGTCTTCATAAGTCCATTAATATTGTGCAAGAACCTGATTCTTACGATACGCTCGAAAAACAAATTATTTATTACGCTGATAAGCGGGTGAAACACGATGAGATTGTGGATTTGGTGGAACGATTTCGGGATGGGCGTGCGCGATATGAGAAGTTTGATTCGATTGATAATCGTGAATTGTTTGACGAAGTTGAAGAAAAAACTCAGCAACTTGAAAAGGAGTTGTTTGAAGGGTTGAAGATTAGTCCGGGGGAGATTGGGTGATAGATCTCCAGTGGTTTATTCATCATCTTTTTCGTCCTCCTCTTCCTCTTCTTCGCCATCTTCATCCTCTGGCTCTACTTCATCATCTCCACCTAAATCGGTTTGAACGTTTAGGGCTTCAATGCCATATAAGCGAACAAAGTTGTCGTAAATCAATTCAGTTAAACCACCAATAATTTGGATAATGAGCCATACGCCTGGCATGGCAGCGAACATAATAAACAAAGAACTTACTCCTGTTGAAAGAAGAATTAATGCAAGCCCAATGCTTACAAAAATACCCAATGCAGAACTGTAAATTCCAAGTAGTGAGTATTCGTATCCTGCTAGCACTTCCATAATCAGAGCAGAAACGAAAGCGCTTAATAAAAAGTGAATAGCAGCTATTCCATTGACAATATCTAGAGCGGTTCCCATTAAATACAATGGAATGGTAAGGAAGAATAGGATTAGATTAAATAGGAAGATGTGCATGATGGTTGTCTTCCTTCGACTGTATTTATCGTTGTCCATAAAGGTTACCATTACTCCCGTTATGGTGTTGGCAGTTAAGGTCCCCACAAAGGTCATAATAATCACAACGAACATTGAGAGAGCGGTTCCTTCTTCCCCCTGAGGAACGACGTTGAGCATGAGGAAGTAAACAATAAAAAGCGCTAAGGTTCCCACAGAACCACCCACAATTCCACTAAGAAGTCTTAGAGAAAACAGGGAGAAGGTTAAAGGTCTTTTTCCCACAGACGGGGCTTCGTTTTGCGACGATTGTTCCATTTTATTTTTTGGTTGTTGTTATAAAAAAAAGTATGAGCCCAATGGTAATTCCTATGTCAGCGATATTGAATACTGGAAGGGGTTTTAAAACAATAAAATCAATCACATAGCCCAGTTGTATTCGGTTGACCAAATTACCAATGGCTCCGCCGACAATTATACCCAATAAAAATTGATTAAGGAATGCGTTTCTTTTTTCCTCTGCCAAATACTGCAGGCCAAAATAAATTAAAAATCCTAAAATAAATATTGAGGCGAGTAGCTGAAAGGCGTATCCCAACAAAATTCCAAAGGCAATCCCCTTATTGGTTTGTAAGGAGAGATACAAAAAATTCTTGATGAGTATGATTGGTTTAAAATGCTCCCCAGTTACGTAGGCTTTCGTCATTAAGTCCAAAAAAAGCCATCCAACAGCCGATAAAGCAAAAATTCCCCACTGTTTTGTTTTTAATTTTTTCATTTATTTTCGTTACGAGATGATGCTGGCACGAAATAACGACTTATAAGTTTACGGGTTTTATTATATCATTAGTCGTGCTCTTGTGTCGTTGTTTTTAACTTATGAAAAAAAGACCTTTTGATTCCGTCTTGGCCATCGCAATTTTTAGTTTGATTCTTTTTGGAGTCGTGATGATTTCGAGTGTGAGTGTTTATGAGTCTTATCAAATCACGAACGAAATGGCTCAGCGCGGATTATTGGAGGCGCCGACCAATAGTTTTTATTTGTGGCGTCATATTTGGCGTGTTCTTTTTGGAATTCCCTTGGGGTTTTTGATGATTTATTTGCCAATTAACATCTGGAAAAAAACAGCTCTAGGGCTCTTTGTTATCGCCTTTATGATGTTGTTGGCTTTGTTTATGCCAGGGGTTGGAGCGAATTATGGAACGTCGACTAGTTGGATCAATCTTCCCTTTCTTCCCTCTCTTCAGCCCGCTGAATTTGTGAAATTGGCGCTTATTTTTTACTTGGCGGTATGGATGGAAAA
>DAOWGG010000032.1 GCA_030637565.1 Candidatus Peregrinibacteria bacterium
ACCAAACAAATGGCTCAATTGGAAAGTTCAAAATCCTTCACTCGTGAATTACTAGACAAATACAACGTGCCTGGTGGACCACAATTTAAAACTTTTATCTCAGACGAAGGAATGATGGAATTCGCCTCAGAGCTAGGTGAGATTGTAGTAAAGGCGGACGGACTACAAGGCGGAAAGGGAGTTCAGGTTCAAGGGGATCATTTTGAAACCTTGGAAGACGGCGTGCTTTACGCCAAAGAATGTGCGGAACGAGACGGCAAGGTGGTGATTGAAGAAAAGTTTATTGGTCAAGAATTCAGCTTGCTCAGCTTTGTGGATGGTGAGCATGTGGTGGATATGCCGCCAATTCAGGATCACAAACGGGCTTTTGAAGGTGACACAGGGCCAAATACGGGTGGTATGGGAACTTATAACTACCCCGAGAATCTTCCGTTTTTGACCGATCAGGACTTAAAAGATGCTCATGATATTAATGTTAAAACTACTCAGGCTTTAAAAGAAGAATTTGGTGAAGGATTTAAGGGAATTTTATATGGCGGATTCATTGCGGTGAAAAACGGAGTGCGTTTGATTGAATACAATGTTCGCTTTGGAGACCCAGAAGCCATGAATATTTTCTGCCTTCTTCAAACTGATTTTGTTGATATTTGCTTGGCGATGATTAAGGGAAATTTGGATGAGCTCACTATTCAATTTTCTAAAAAAGCGACGGTTTGCAAATACGCTGTTCCAGAAGGGTATCCGACGAACTCGGTGAAGGGTGAGCGAATTAAAATTGCCGACTTACCCAAAGGCGCAAAAGCTTTTTATGCCTCCGTGGATGAGATAGATGGTGAACTTATACTACTTGGTTCACGCGCGGTGGCTTTAGTGGGTGTTGCAGACACGATTGAAGAAGCCGAACAACTCGCTCAACAGGCAGTGGAAGGGGTGAAAGGGCCTATTTTTTATCGAAAAGATATTGGAACGCAGGAATTGATTGGGAAAAAGGTGGAGATGATGAACTCGCTTCGCTCGTAAATTCTAAGCTCGAAGCACGAAATTCGAAATTAGATAAAAAGAATATTATCTCTTAGGCAGGTACCACTCGGATCTCTTCATCTATTTGACTTTGAAGGGTGTATTCAATGAATTCCAATGTCCCTCCACTGGCCAACGGACAGCCGTGACAAGCGCCGTAATAACGCACGTATACTTCTTTTTCCTGAATATCCAGAATCTCTAAGCCACCTCCATGAGATGAAAGGAGCGGGATTACATCGGCTTCGAGAGCTTTATTGATCAATTTGATCTGCTCGTCTATATCTAATTTATCAAAGCTCTTCTTTTTCTTTGGCATTTATTGTTGTTCTTGATTTAAAATTTCCTCTTTTCGATTCCGCTCTCTCATTTCTTCTTTAATACTTCCAATCTCTTCTAATAATTTCACAAAATCTTCTTTGGGCATTACACGGGTTCCTACTAAACCGAGCTTTAAGTGATCTTCCTTTCTTTCAAGAAGTTTATTGAGCAGCCAAAAGCCTCCGAAGAAATAAAGGAACATGATTGGGAACACTAAAGGAATGCCAATTACTGTTAAATTGATGGTGAGCAAGAAATCATACAATCCATGAATCACCATTGAAAGGACTAAACCGATGATGATCATTTCATCGTGATACACATGGGACTTTTTAAGATGGAGTACCTTTTTGAAAAACTGAAGAATAGGATGCTGCTTGCGTTTCATGTGCTGAATCTTGAGCATAGGAGATGAGAAGAAGGCCATTCCATAATAGTAACCGAGTAGCCCTGAACAGAGGACGTGAACCATGGTGACGATGGTCACTCGCATCGTGGCGAATATAAAGAAACTTCCTGTCGATAATTCGCCCCAATGGAGACTGAAATAAATTACGTTTTCAAAAAAGGCAAAACCAAGGGCGCTGACGATCGCCAATTCAATCACATCATCGATGGATTTGAAAAAATTATGATTGATCAATTTCATAATCCGAAACTTCAGGTATTCCTCGATCACTCCCACTCCAACAAAGCTCAAAAACAAGGCCATGATCGGACTATTGATAAACAAATTTTCGATATTGTTTTTGAAATCAACGGGATCTACTTTAAAGAAAACCAAATTAACCGTTTGATCCCAATACCCCTGATAGACCAAAATAAGCTTGGCAGCCACCATTCCTCCGAGGAATGTAAATACGACCAACCATTTATTTTCATGATGCTGTTTTAGAAAAATATAGAGCCAAAAAATAGCAGGAATGATCGCGATAAGGAAGACAATGATGGACTTAAGCTGAAACATAAACTAAGGCATTTCAGAAGATATATAATGGCACCCTAAACTCGATGGACGCTGGATGGCTGCCTGAATCATTTTATAGCATACGATCTGTCGATGCTGAATGCGGTAATCGCGTGCGGGGATTTCGGTGATTTCTTTAAGCGCCTTCTCCAGTCCATCTGGACGACGAATGATTCCAACTCTTTCCCACATGATCTGACTGATTCGCTTTGCATAAGCACGCACTTGCTCCATGGGTTCCATAACAATTTTTGGGATTTCTATTTCCATTTTCTCATCAAGCTGAATATCTTCATCTTCATCTTCATCTTCCTCTTTTTTTCTTTCTAGCCCTTTTGCAATTGCATCACCAAATACCAACCCTTCTAAAAGTGCATTGCTTGCCAATCGGTTAGCCCCATGAACACCACTACAGGCCACCTCTCCGACGGCTAATAATCCAGGTAACTTTGTGTTCCCGTATTGATCTACGGGGATTCCTCCGCATGAAAAATGGGCCACTGGAGTGATTGGGATGAGATCTTTGGTTAAATCTAGCCCATAATGCTTTAGTCGTTTCGTGATATTGGGAAATCGATTCTTAACCTCTTTAGCAAATAAGTGATGCATATCCAAATAAGCTGGTCCGTTCATCATTTCGAAGAAAATCGCACGGGTTACAATGTCGCGAGGAGCAAGCTCCCCACGGGGATCAAACTGACTTAAAAATGATTCCTTTTTTGAATTAAGAACCTTCGCTCCAAAACCGCGCAGTGTTTCGGAAAGAAGGAAGTAGCGTCCTTCGTCGTATTTATTGAGTGCTGTGGGATGAAACTGAACAAACTCGAGATCTTCTAACTCCAACCCTACATTGGCCGCCATCGCTAAACCATCTCCACCCGCCGCTCGTGGATTGCTGGTTTTTTCGAATATTTGTCCCAACCCCCCCGTGGCTAGAATGGTATGCTTTGCTAAAAATGGCTCCAGTTCATGACTATCTCCCACGCGAATAAAAGCTCCTTTACATCGACCCCCCTCTGTAATCAATTCAACTGCATCCACATCTTCTAATACCTCAATATTTTTTACCTTTCCGCCAAATGGAGTTCCTGTTTTCGGAGACTGAACCGCTTTGATTAAATGATTAAGAACATCCTGCCCTGTGAAATCACTGGTTCGCCATACACGAGCTTCACTATGCCCTCCTTCCAACCCAGGCTCTTTTTTAAACTTAACACCAATAGATTCCAAAAAACGAATAGCCTTTGGAGCCCCTTCGACCAAATGGCGAATCGCATCTCGGTCTCCGTGTTCTGCGCCCGCCGATAAGGTGTCATCGATATGTTTAACAAACCGATCTTCTTTGGTTAGAACAGCGGCAATCCCTCCCTGAGCCCAGTAGCTATTGGCTTGTTTTAACTTCCCCTTAGTAAGAATCGTCACCTTGCCGAGATCTTTTAAATGATAAGCGGCAGTAAGACCTGCAATACCAGCACCGATGACGAGATAGTCTGTTTGTTTCATGTTAATTTAAGGATTTTCTCAGTTATTATATAACGAAAAAGACACATGCACCACCTATATGCGCATAGCGTTTGTGGTTTATAAGAAGTTGGACAGCAGTATAATATTATAACTGCTGTGACCTGAGCGAATGAGGGGTATCGATGAGTGAGCTGTATATACGCTGTTGTACGTTGTTCAGAAAATATTTTCCCATCTAATAGG
>DAOWGG010000101.1 GCA_030637565.1 Candidatus Peregrinibacteria bacterium
TATTTTTATGAATTCGGCGCGATTGATACGATTTTCCGGTTTGTATTCCCCGCTTTCGTACCCCTCAACAACCTTATTTTCTTCCAGATATTGGATTGCTTCTTGATTTAAGTGCATTTCATGCACATCGTTGAACGTTTGGGCGTTTGTGGTATTAAAAAAAGCTAGCAGGAGTCCAACCGCTAAGCTTGTAGTCATCAATTTTTTCATGGGTTTGATAGTTAATTAACTAACGTGAGTATATCACTTTATTTATACGATTATGAGGAAAATAAGTTACAGGAATATTTGAAGTTATATAATGGATATTATGTGTGTATCCCTTACCCGCATTACCTTTAAACCCTTATCGCATATTTAAGTAAGTGGTAGTAGTTTGGTGCTGTTATTTTGTAGTCGGATTTGGTGAGTTTTGGGTAACAAAAAACCCCACACTCCGAGGAGCATGGGGTTTTGATTGTAATTAGCAATTAGCTAAGGTGTTTGAAAACAAGTTTAGTCATTTCAAACATGTTCACCTTACCTTTACCACCGAATACTGCTTTAAGATCAGCATCAGCGTGGATCATACGTTTTTCTTTAGGATCCTGAAGTTTGTTCTTTTTGATGTATACCCAAAGTTTTTTGATAACTTCAGTACGAGGCATTGGGCCTTTACCGACCACTTTAGCCAATTCATCAGACACATTCATGGGTTTCATGAAGGCTGGATTAGGTTTTCGAGCCATAATATTTATTATTAAGAAATAAACCGTACCTATTCTACTCTGACTTGAGGGGGAAGTACAGAGGTGTAAAAAATTTTCACTAGACAGAATCGGAGACGTTTTAGAGTTATATTTACTTTTATATTCAATATTTTTATAAAGTACCGTTTTTTTTGCGTCTTTCTACTGCATCCAGAAAGGCCTCCTTGGTGGTGTATTTGAATTTGTAATTCAGATATTTCATCAGTTTTTTAGGGGAGACGGTGATGCCGTGTGTCATGAGTCGTGCCATGGCAGGAGTGAGGTTGGCGATTCTTAAATGCCACAATAAAAAGAAGGCTCCGCGAAGCAACCATTCGGGAATTGGAATGAATTTTTTATTGAAGTATTCACCCAATTCTTTTGTGTCTGAATAACTATCAGGGGCCAAATTAAAAGTGTCTTCCACCTTTTCATCCTTGATAATTTTATCAAAAATATCGATCACATCGTATTCATGAATAAATTGAACGCGCATGTTGCCACCTAACATATTAATAAGGAAAGGGGCTTTGCTAACACTGCTGACTACCCCACCTGGTTTGTAGTAACTTGGACCAACGGCGGTGCACATGCGAAAAACAACCAATTTCATGTCTTCTCGTTTATCAAATGATTGGTAATATTCTTCTATCTCCTTCTTATATATGCCGTAGTTATAGTCACGTGGTTTAAAAATGTGATCTTCGTCGATCCATTCTGGATTGTCTTTCCAGGCTCCGTAGGCGCTGGCTGACCCCATTAATATGAATTGTTTAACCGACTTAGTTTCGTTGGCGAGCTCAAAGGTATATTTAGAGCCCATCACATCCACGTCGTATTCAAACTTTTTATCGTGATGTGGGTCCATCAGATAAGCCAAGTGAATTACATGACTGGGTTTTTCTTCTTCAAATATTTCTCTTAATTTGTTGCGGTCACGAATATCGGCTTGAATGAATTTAAAATTAGGTGTGTCTTTCACAACAGGGTGCGGGACAATATCAATTCCTACCACTGGGATTCCTTTTTCTCCAAAATGGACCGCAAGAAAGTTACCACAGTATCCTGTTGAACCTGTGATGAGTATTTTTTTGATAGGCTCCATTTTACTTAATTACTAATTACTAATTACAAATTGATAAGATAGTTGTGGACGATTTCGCCCAGTAGTCCCACGGCGCCCCAGGCGGGGAAGTGGGGGAGGTTGATGTACCCGTGAATGTGCCATTTTCCTTTATATTCCCATGGGCATTTCCCAATTAGTTGTTTTGCAAAAAACCCCATTAAATATTCCAATCCAAAAATAAAAAGGGCATAAACTGAAAATCGAATCAGTATGTGCCAGTGTTGGATGATTAAATGCAAAGGTTCAAATAAATATACGCCTCCTAGTGCATACAATGGCATAACCCATACCTGAGTATATCCTTGCAGACTCCATTCCTTTTTATGAATGAGAGCTTTGATTGCTGTGAAAATGACTTCTCCAGTGACGCCGAAGCCAAGGTAAGCCAATGCTCTTATTTTTATGTCGATCATGGTTAACAGTGATTTAATTTGACCCCATTGTAGCGGAAAATGATTTGGGTTGGGAAATTTTGCTGTGGCGGCAAAGGCCGCGACTGACATTTTTTGCGGAATGATACTTTTATGCATAACGATGAAGTTTTATTCACCCTTCTTCATTTTTTTGGCGGCCAAAAAACGAAGCAAAAAAACCGCTGGGGGTCACGAGCCGTTAATCATCGTAGTACAAAAAGTCATCACTGGGCACGGCCGCTTACCCCAGACCCCCATTTACCATTTTTCTTTGTTGTACATTTAAGTAGATCATAGTGTTGTTGAATACAGGACGAGCCTTCTTTTTGTTGTATGGTGTCGATTGACAGTTGATGACCTATTTGTAATAGTGTTCCCCTTACCTTATTTATATGGAGATCGTAAATCGGCGTTTATCGCTCAATGAATTTCGACATTATATAAAGGAATATTACTTTGGTGCTCAGCCTGCTAATAAGCTGGTGATTCATCATACTTGGAAGCCGACCAAAGAATCTTGGGCGGGTGAACAGAGCATTTTAGGGTTGAAGGGATATTATGAAAGGAAGGGCTGGAAGGCAGGACCTCATTTATTTATTGCAGAAGATGGGATTTGGCTTTTTACTCCCATGCGAAACAATGGAATTCATGCGGGCACTTTAAACCCTCGCTCCATTGGTATTGAGGTGGTGGGAAATTACGATTTAGAAGTTTGGTCGGGTAATACTAAAATGAACGCACTTGGTGCGATTGAATCACTAATGAAACAGCTTGATCTTACCAAGAGTGATATTCATTTTCATCGTGATGCTTCTGGCAAGTCTTGTCCGGGGCGAGCGATTACAAAAGAATGGTTGTTTTATGAATTGTCTCAATTAGATCTTGGGCCGATGATCCCCCGTTCTTTTGAAGATTTGAATCGTAATATTACGGCTCCTTCTCCGGTTGATTCGAATAGTTCCTCCGCTATGGTGCTTATTCCTGTGCCTGATTGGGCTAGGGAGGCGGTGGATTTTGTTGTGAAATATCGATTATTTAAAATAGCGAGCTCTCAGGATCTTCGAGATGCGGTTAAGTTCCATCGTTTTTATAAAATAATTCAAGCCAATCATGGATAAAACCGAAATTGTTGCGGCGATTGTCGCTATTACACAGGTTTTTAAATACTACGGAGTTCCCTCTAATTTTTGTCCGATGATTGCCATTGGGTTGGGGGCTTTATTCCAGTATATTAACAACCCAACAGTGAACGGGATTTTGGAAGGAATTGTGATTGGAGCAACGGTTACAGGGGGCTATGGGCTTTTAAAAGGATCGGCTCAATCGGTTTTAAAGCAGCCTAAAAAAGACGTTACCGATTTTGCTTATATGGAAGATGATCGATGCCATTAAAAGTGCGAGTGCGAGTGCGCGTCTCAATTTTAGTTTTTAATTGTGGGTTTTCATTTAGAAATTCTGTTATATAAATATGTCTTAATAAATCACAACTAAAA
>DAOWGG010000018.1 GCA_030637565.1 Candidatus Peregrinibacteria bacterium
AAATTTCAGCATTTTTTCTTTGGTACTTCAAAATAAAATCAAAGAACGATTGGAGAATAAGGAGCAGGTGATTTTATTTGTGAATCAACGGGGGATGGCGAGTGCAGTGGTGTGTCGGGATTGTGGCTATACTGAAAGATGCCCGCATTGTGAGGTGAGTTTAAAATTACATAGATATTATCAGAACACAGCCGGGGAACGGTTGGTTTGTCATTATTGTAATTATTCGAAAGCACCCGAGTTGCTTTGTACTGAATGTCAGTCGCCGTATATTAAGCATATGGGGGTGGGGACGCAACGAGTTGAAGAGGATTTAAAGAAAATGTTTCCCGACGTTCGTACAGTGCGCGCTGATCGGGATACGACGGCTTCTGGCGAAGGATTTGCTGGGATTTATCGTGATTTTTTAGATCATCAGTACGATGTTCTGATTGGAACTCAGATGATCGCCAAAGGGCTTGATTTCGCAAAAGTGAGCTTGATTGGCATTGTTTTGGCTGATGTTGGTCTGCATATTCCGGATTTTCGAAGTTCGGAGCGCTTATTTCAAATCATCACTCAGGTTTCGGGGCGATGTGGTCGTCGTGAAAAATCGGGGGAGGTGATTTTACAAACTTACAACCCCGATCATTCTACTTTTAAAAAAGTCGCATCTTACGATTACAAGGGTTTTATTGAAAAGGAGCTTGAAATGCGTGAGGAACTTAATTATCCGCCGTTCAATCAGATGATCAAATTCACCGTGGTGGGGGATGATCCTAAAAAACTCACTAATCACATTCAAACGGAGCAGGAGGTTTTGGAAGATATTTTTAAGGTCAATAACTTGCCTGTAAAAATACTCAGTGCACCGGCACTGATTCCAAAGATGTCGAATCGGTATTATTATCATGTTTTACTTCGCGCTGAAGACCCGACAATCATTTTTAAACATTGGAAAATCCCTCGTGGATGGCGGGTGGATATTGATCCGATTCATACGACTTAAGTCTCAAGTGCGAGTGCGAGTCTCACAAGTGTCCAAAACTCTAAGCTCTAAGCTATTGGAGGCTGGTGAGGAGTTGTTTGGTGCGGGTCATAAAAACCTCTTCGGGAATTTCGGAAAGAATTGCCTTTATAATTGTATCAAGAGAATTAAAAATGACGTCGAGTTTATTAGCCCCAGAAACAATCGAATTTAAACTTGAGTATCGTGATAAAAATGCCTTAATGCCTTCCAAGAGATCCTCTTCTTCTCGGTTGGAGTCGGTGATTAACGCTAAAAATTCGGTGTATCCTTCGGAAAACTGCCCTGCATAATCGAGCATTTTGTTTCGCATGGTTCCAGCCGTTTCTCCGGGGTGATTGGTAGAACCAGCTTCTAGCGGAACATTAGAAAAAATGGATTTAATACGGAAAAAGTTTTTATCACTTGAATAGGCGACTCCCGCATAAATTGCTTCTGACATCGCTAGAGCGGACATTCGTTCGATAAAATTATCCTTCCAGTTTCCCTCAGGATTTTTGGCATTTTCTTCGAACCATTGAAGCATTCCTGCAATGGTATTTTCCGCATGCTTTTCAGTGAGCTGTACACGCCCTGAAGTTCCCGCCATATGGATTCGCATCACATGGGCGTTTCCGGCGGAGGCGATCGCACGACACCAGTCTGGATCCCATTTTTTATCGGCACTGACTGCCTTCGTCATTCTCTGCTGAAATCCAAATGAATTGGCAACCGTGGTGTGATAATAGTTTATGAAGGTTGAATTTTCACTATCTAGCGAACCTTTTCTAAATTCGTTGCCAAAATTCTCTTCGCATAACTGCCTCCATTGCTCTGTTGTTTTGCAGTTTGAACTCATCGATATCCAATCGAGTGCTGGGAAGACGCTTGAGTGATTATCCAAGGCTTCACCGCGATCGGGTGACAGTATTCCTGTTGCCATTCCTGCCACTAAATAAAAGAGGGATTTTTCCGCATTATAACGACCATTGACAATAGCGTATTCAATCAAGGCTTCATATTCGGCCGGCTCTACTTCTCCCTGTCTTCCATTGATGTATTTTAAATAAAGTGATTCGAGTTGTCCTCCGATGTTCCCCGAACTTTTATCAATTTTGGCATTGTGAGCATCTTTTCTGCTTTTGTATCCGCTTTCGTTTTTGTTTTCCAAATTAAGGAATTCATCCTTATCCCATATTTCACCCATGGCACTTTTAATTCTTGAGCGAAGAAGGTTGAAGTCATTTCTTATGAGCGGATCGTTGACTGATAGCTTTGCTACATTTTGTAGTTTTGAAAGAATGATCCAAATTGGTTCCGTTCTCCAATCCAATGCTCCTTTGTCTGCCAATACTCTTAAAATTGCTTTGAATTGATCTTTATTTGGATCGATGTTTTTTGATATGTCATTTAACATATCGTAAAGTGTTGGCACATCTTTATTAGAAAGCCGTCCTTCCCATTCACTTACTTCATCGGCTTCCGCCTTTTCCTTTTGTGCGGAAGATTCGGTGGCGAAGTCGCTTAAAAACGGAATTTTGTCGAATAAAGCCATTCCAATTCTTGCGGAATGATCGGCCACCCTTCGTTTGCTTCTTCGCGATATGAACTCTTTCATATTCACGGCTACTTGGAAAAGGTCTTCAAGGCTTAAAAAGGTACTTCGGTTCCATATATCTCTTATCGGATTCCCTCCACCTCCCGCAACCTCACTCACTCTTTTGATTTCCTCTTTTATTGCTTCTAAATCTTCTTTGGGCCTTTCAGTTCTTTCTTTTATCATCGTTGCTAAAAATCCACTTCTACTTTGTTTAAATCTCTCGTTCATTTCTTCCGTTTCATCGTTGAAGCTGTTCATTGCGCTCAATATAGATCCAACTCCAGGTAAATACCCGACATATTCAGAATTTTTATAGTCTTTGATTTCCTTTCTTATTCCCTCTATTTCTTTTGCAAATTCATTGTAGTCTCCCTTTGTTTCACTACCTCCTTCAGCTCCACCTTCCTCGTCTGGTTCACTTGTATTTTTTAATTCCGTTTGTTGTTCAGAACCTTCGTCATAACCTAAAAATTTTGGAGTCACTCCTGCAACCCCTGCTTTTGCAATCACTTCACCAATCTCACTTGCCTTATTGTCGTGGGCTTCCATGGCGTATAGTTCGCTCACCACGGCTTCATTTGGCCATTCTTCGGGTGTATAACCTTCGGGGCGAGCAGGGCCGATGAAATTGGGTGGGCGTTTGTTGGGGGATTGATCGACAAAGGCCTTTTTAATTTTGTTCCACTTCGGATTTTGAGTGTATTGATTCACCCAGTATTCCTTTAATGCAGGGTTATTTTCAAATTCCACATGTAAAAGCTCATGGGTGATTTGCTTTTGTAATTCCGCTCCTGCATTTTTGTTTTTTAATAAATCTTCGTTAATCACAATTCGCCATTGATCTCCATGTTCATAAAACACCATTCCACCCTTTGTGTATTCTTTTAAATTATGCTTTCCTCCATTTAAATCTTTGTAATTTTCAAACTTTTTATCAGAAACAAAGTCAACTTGTTCTGGCTTTAGGCGGTTTTGAAGAATTGATTTAATTTTCTTAATATCAGTTTCCCCTTTTAATTCAGTGATCACTCGCCTTGCTCTTTGAGCGTCTGTCATTTTTTCTGTATTCAGACTGAGATCGATTTTTTCTGATAATTTTAATCCTCCGAATTGGATTAGTTTGGCGTCAAGATCTCTTTGTAGCTGTTGGCGTTGATCGATATCGAGCTTGCCTT
>DAOWGG010000132.1 GCA_030637565.1 Candidatus Peregrinibacteria bacterium
ATCTTGGATCAATGCTAATTCTGGAATGCTTACTATTGATCAACCTTATGCTATAGTTTATCATACCGAAAATGCAAACGATATTTTTAGGAAACCTGAAGAGGGAGTTTCCTTAACTGCCGATGTAACAACAGATAATTTTAGTTATTTGTGGCGTGATGAAGATGGGAATGTTTTAGAGGAGGCTTTACGAATTAAAAATGAATTGGGCAAAAAGCTTTATTTAACGATGAACGTTCATGCCCATGAGTATAAATTGAATTTTTTGGAGAAGGAGTTGGAGAATTTAACAAAACTTCATGAGAAAGGATTGTCTCCTGATGCTATTTTGGTTTCGGATGTGGGGGTTTTAGCAATCATTCAAGAGAAATGTCCTTGGATTCCGATTCACATCAGCACTCAGGCGAATATTCTCAATTCAGCCGGTATTGCCTTTTGGGCTAAGCAGGGTTCTGAGCGTGTGGTTTTAGGGCGAGAGGCTAGCTTGCGTGAAGTAAAAAAAATCCGTGAAGAGCTTGCTGCAAAAGGAATTGAAGTTGAGATCGAAGGGTTCGTTCATGGAGCGATGTGCATGGCTTATAGCGGGCGATGTTTACTTTCTAGTTTTATGACCAGCCGTGATGCTAATGAAGGAATGTGCGCTCATTCTTGTCGATGGAACTATAAGGTTTATTTAGAAGAAGAGCTACGACCTGGAGAAATGATTCCGATTGAGGAGGATGATAATGGAACTTACATTATGAGTTCTAAGGATATGTGCATGGTGGAACACTTGAAAGATTTGATTGATGCTCGCGTGGATTCTCTGAAGATTGAAGGGCGACATAAAAGTATTTATTACACTGCGATTGTCAGCCGTATTTACCGACAAGGCTTGGATTTAGCTATGGAAGGAAAGCCAGCCACCCCTGAAATCTTGGAATTGGTGGAATCAATTAATACCCGCGGTTATTTTACGGGATTTTGGTACGGAAAACCGGGAGCTGAAGGGCAAAAATATGAAACTCGAAACGATTATAATGAACACTTTTGTTTTGCAGGTGCTATCCGAAAAATAGAGGGGGATGATATGGTTTTGGAGGTTAGAAATACTCTTAAAAAAGGAGATGAGTTAGATATTATTACCCCAACCGAGAATATTCATTTGATATTGGGTGATTTTGCGAATGCGGCAAATGACGAAAAAATTGAAGTGGCTCATCCGGGACAAGGGTTTTCTATTAAACTTAAGACACCTGATGGAGCTCAAGAAGGCTTCATTATTCGTAAAAAACTCAAGCCAGAGGACTTGGTGAAAAATCGAAAAAAGACGGAAGTAAAAATTAAGGACTGTAAAAATTCGGCTTGTTCATAGGGTATTTTGTATTTTGGGGGAATAAAGAAGTACTTGCTTAGACCCTTGACATCCTTCTTTTTTTACGCTAGGTTGCTACCTTAGTTAGAGATTAACCCTCCTCCACATGCCAACTGAAAATCCTACGTCATCGATGACTCCCCCTG
This sequence comes from Candidatus Peregrinibacteria bacterium, assembly GCA_030637565.1. GTDB lineage: Bacteria > Patescibacteriota > Gracilibacteria > UM-FILTER-43-11 > UM-FILTER-43-11 > DAOWGG01. The sequence goes on from DAOWGG010000132.1 coordinate 1,501, forward strand.
CTCCAAAACCCCCTAGCAAATGGGCTTTGTGGGCTAAGGCTCGTGAAGAACAAGCAGGCAGTCTTATTGAAAGAACTGCTACCTCCGTTCGAGACAATGTTTCAAGCCTTGTCCGTGAAACTTTTAAAACTGAAGACATTGATTCGCGTGAAGCTGTAAAATCAGTTTTATTTACAGGAAGCTTAGCAACTGCAGCTGTAACAGGCACGATACTTTAACAAAAAACCACTTAGCAGAATGCCATGAGGTGAAGTCGAATGGTGGGTCAGCCGGGGCTCGAACCCGGGACAAATAGCTTAAGAGGCTACTGCTCTACCAACTGAGCTACTGACCCTTTTTTTAGCGAGCAAAGGGTATCACAGCCTCCTTTTTAGTTCAAGTTGTGTTTTCGAATCAGAACTCCGGCTCCAACTAAGCTTCCCAGTAGGATCAAACTCATTCCACCACCGGTGGAAGGCAATTGATTTGGAGATGGGCTTTCATCTTCATAGAAATGAATATATCGAGTGACTTCTATTTGCTGGACGGGCTCGCTTGGAGTCGCTGCAAATTGAGATGTTGGATAGTTTTGAAGACAAGCGGTTTCGGCTGAGTTAAGTGTATAGCCAACAGGACAGACTTTGACTGGCCTTGCTTCTTGCGCTACATAATCTTTATTACAAACCCAAGTTTCGAGTCCTTTATTATATTTCCAATTACAACCATAAGTTTCCTGTGTATAACGATCGTAATGAAGATTTGGACGACTGGCACGCTCGATATCGGCTCGATTTTTGAGCTTTAACCTTAAATTCCCGTTGTAATAATCGGGATTTTCAGGGTGAAACGGAGAATCTTTGTAGTTGTTGGAATAATTATGATGTGCGTTGGCTACGGGAGAATATGTGATACCAACAGACAAAATAATTGTAACAATGAGGGCTGTGAATAGTTTTTTCATAGTGAAACAAAATTAGGCGATTATTATCCACCATTTTTTAACAAATGTCAATAAATTGTTGTTTGCTAAAAATTAGTCTAAAATAAAGGTATGAAAAAAATACATATTCCAATCATATTTATTATTCTACTTTCCTTTGGGCTGGCTGCCTATTTTTACCCTGATATGCCGGATCAAATGGCAAGTCATTGGAACGCTCAGGGAGAGGTGGATGGAACAATGAGTAAGTGTTGGGCGCTCTATTTAATGCCCGGAATCATGGCTTTTTTATATTTGATATTTTTAGTGATCCCCAAAATCGACCCACTTAAAAAGAATATTCAAAAATTCAGAGCTTGGTTTGATGGGTTCATTTTACTTATGACGACTTTTCTTCTCTATATTTACCTTTTGACGATTGCTTGGAATTTGGGATATGAATTTAATATGACACTAATGATGCTCCCTGCGATTGGAATTCTTTTTGTTTTTATTAGCTACCTACTTCAAAATGCCAAACGCAATTGGTTTATTGGAATTCGAACTCCATGGACACTGAGTAGCGACCTGGTATGGAAAAAGACACATCACTTGGGTGCCATACTGTTTAGAGTTTCTGGATTGATCATTATTTTTAGTGTGTTTTTCCAGGATTATGCAATTTGGATTGTTCTGATTGCAGCTCTTTTTTCTGGGCTTTACCCACTGATTTATTCTTATTTTGAATACGAAAAAGAGAAAAAATGAATATTCTTTTTTATACTGACACCCCTAATTACGGGGGAGCTGAAAAGCAGATGGCATTACTTGCCAAACACTTAAAGATGCTCGGACATCGGGTTTCTTTGGCTTGCGGGGCGTATTCGATTCTTAAACAACGACGATTGGAATTGGATGAAATATATGAAAATACTTATTTATTACCGACTATTCATAAGCATGACCCTCGGCATTACAGCAAATTAAAACAATTATTAAAAAGGGAGAAGTTTGATTTAATCCATATTCACTTGTGGAATCCAGGATCCTGTCGATATGCTTTTTGGGCTGCAGATCATACTAAAATTCCAGTGGTAACGACCGAACATGACCCCTTTGAACTGACTGGATTGAAACATAAAATCAAGCGGATGTGTTTGGATCGATCCGATCAGATCATCGCCATCAGTATGGACAACTTTGGACAACTTAGCCACTATGGCGAAGGTGTGAAAAAGCGCTTAAACTTGGTACATAACGGGATTGAGTTAGACAAATATTTAGACAATCACGACAAGGTGTCCATACCTGTCCAAAAAGGAGACCTGCCTGCCGGTAGGCCAGGTTTGGTGATCACTTGCATTGCTGAACTGCATGAACGGAAGGGTCAGAAGTATCTGATTGAAGCATTTAAAAAATTGCAGACCAATATGCCCACGCTTCATTTAGTATTGGTGGGTACTGGACCTAATGAGAAGGAATTAAAAAATAAATATGGAGACATAACCAATCTTCACTTTCTGGGTTGGCGAGAAGATATTCCACAAATTCTAAAAGCATCAGATATCTTTGTTTTACCAAGCTTAAGAGAAGCCTTCGGGCTTGTTCTATTAGAAGCAATGGCCAGCGGAGTGATTGTTGTTGCAACGGATAATGGGGGCACAACGGACATTATTGATGATGGGAAGAGTGGTTATTTAGTTTCTCCAGGTAATTCAGACAAGCTGGAGCGAATCATCCGCACCATTCTGACTAACCCTGATCAAAAACGAGACATTGAAAAAGCAGCCTTAGAACGAGTAAAAAACCACTTTACTGCAAGGGTGATGGCAGAAAGGACTGTGGAGGTATACAAAAAAGTCCTCTAATAGATTCCCGCCTGCGCGGGAATGACAAAAGGAGCGTAAGAACGATAAAGATCGATTATTTTTTCTTCGCTTGTTTTGCTGCTACCCCCTTTGCTTTCTCCATTACCATCATCATGATTTTGATAGGTTGCCAAAGATAGTGATTGAATAGATCAACGGTGTCTTTTGCCTTAGAGGTGACTTTTTTGACATTACTTAAAATACCAATGAGATGTGTTACCGCTACTATAAGTACCAATAATAACAGCCCTCCACCTATTGATAGGACTAAATAAAGGATGTCTATTGGAGTTTTATACATTTCGAGCATGTTTTTGTTTTATTAATTTTAGTTTATTTTAACATATTTCCTCTTTAATCAAAAACAAAATTACCCGTTACTTCAGATTGGTTAGGTTGAAAATAGATTTCCAAAAAAGGCTTGATGCTTTGTCAGATATGGTAGGATCTTTTAATTTTATTTCTTCTTTGGGAGCGTTATCGCAAAATTCAATAATTTTTTGAATAGCGGAACGAACTGCCTCCATGGGCACTTCTGGGACAAGGCATAAATGCCTTTTATCTTCATTTTGCATCACCCTATCCACGTAATTACGACACCATTCTATTAGATGGGGTAATTCTGCACTTAGAAGCTCTTCTGTATGAGTTCTGATGGCGTCGATGGTCATTTCCTTGTTGTAACCAAGTGTGTCTAAATCTCTGACAGTGAGTGGCGTACCGGTTTTAAAATCTCTGAATTCCTTCCAGTCAGCCGCTTCAAATAACACGGCTCCATCGGTTATGGGCCACTCTGAGTCTTTTTCATAAATACAACGTGTCTTAAAAAGTTTAAATTGTGGATGCATTTTTAATCGTTAAATAATTGTTAAAGAATCGTTAAATTATTTAATAAGAACTTTACTTTAACTATTTATTCTAATCTGTCAACTTAAAGCTGTACTCATGATACCCTCATCGGGGTAAAATGATTTGGCTCACTATTATGAAAATAAAACACTTAAATATCTTGCCTCCCACATTACTTCTCGCTCTTTCAGCGTTATTGAGTCGATTTCTGGGTGTTTTTCGGGATCACTTACTAGCGAAAATGTTTGGAGCTACCGCGGGAACGGGTATTTATGATTTAGATGTGTACTACGCGGCCTTTCGCATCCCAGACTTAATTTATAATCTATTGGTTCTTGGGGTGGTATCAGCGGCTTTTATTCCCATTTTCACCCAATATAAAAAAGAGGCTGATCGTAAAAATGCATGGGAATTTGCTAGTAGTATGTTGCATTTAATGTTCATTGTGATTTTGGTGATTTCTGTTTTAATGTACGCACTAGCACCTTATCTCGTTCATTTGATTGCGGGAGGTTTTGACGCGGAGCAACTTCAGCTAGCGGTAAAATTAATGCGCATTTTATTACTTTCTCCGATTCTTTTCTCAATCACCTCCGTGATAATTAGCATCCAAGATAGTTTTAAAACATTCTTTTTCCGTTCACTCGGGCCGCTTTTTTATAATTTAGGTATTATTATCGGAATTTTGTATCTTAGTACAACCTTTGGAGTTATCGGAGTAACATGGGGAGTGATCTTTGGTGCTGCTATGAATCTTTTGATTCAACTACCCGCGTTAAAATTAGTGGGGTATAAACATTTTTGGACACTAGGGCATCGACGATCGGATGTTAGGAAAGCCTTTAAATTGATCATCCCTCGAATTTTAGGTCTCTCCATTAATCAACTGACTTTGATTATCAACACTTTGATTGCGAGTTTTCTGGCTACCGGATCAATCACTATTTTTTATCTGGCGGACAATCTGAATGGCCTGCCGATGGGAATGATCGGTATCGCCTTTGCTATCACCTCTTTCGCGACGTTGTCGGAGTTGGCCACGGAACCAACTAAGCAACCGTTTGCGGAGGAGCTGAAGCGAGTCATGGGACAGATTTTGTTTCTGATTATCCCGGCGACGGCAGGCATGCTGGTACTCAGGCATGAGATTATTGATGTGATTCTGGTGTATGGCAAATTCACCCCGTCGGATGCGATGTTGCTAGCCCAAGTGCTCGGATTCCTTCTGATTTCTTTATTTGCCCAGTCGCTAATTCCACTGCTGGCACGCGGGTTTTATGCCTTTCACAATACTAAAACACCAGTGGTCAGTGGAGTGCTCGGAGCGGTGGTTTCGATTGCGGGTAGCTTGGTATTAGTGCTTCAAATGGAAATGGGTATTGTGGGGATTGCGATCGCTTTCAGTGTCGGTAACATTCTGAACGTATCCCTTTTGTATGGATGGATGAGCAAGAAGCTGAAACATGATATTTTAGACTGGATGAGCGTGCTGAAGATGGTATTTATCAGCATTATTATGGGTAGGCTGGTTTTTATCGCCAAGGAATATCTGCCGTTTGGAGGCACAACAGTTACGGAGTTGTTACAACTGGCGGTTTACACGATGATCGGAGTGGGGGTTTATTTTGCGCTGGCCAGACTAGCCAATCTCAAAGAATTCAACCTGATTTGGAGGCAGGTGAAGCGAATAAAATAATTGTATATTTAAAATATATTATGATATAATATTTGGTGATGAAAATAAAAAAATAACAAAAATTGAATAATTTAATCTTTTTTATCAAAATTTAACAATATCCCTTGCTTTAAATAGGGGGGTGGTTTTTTATTTCTTAACCAAAAAATAAATATGAAAAACCAATCAAATAATTATAAGCACCAGCTGCTGCTCG
>DAOWGG010000024.1 GCA_030637565.1 Candidatus Peregrinibacteria bacterium
TCTATTCGAGACTCGAATGTTTCCTCTCTTATCACCTGTGCTATTTTGTGGTTCTTTGGAAATTCTATTATTCGTGGATTTGCTTTAATGCTAGCGATTGGTATTTTGATTTCAATGTTCACAGCAATCACCGTTACTAAAAAGTTTTTGCAAATTTTAAACGGAACCAAGCTTTCCAAGAATCGCTTCTTGCTCGGTGCTAAAACGGTTGAATCGACTAATCGATAAACTCAAAAATGACCTTTTCAAAAGCCTTACAAAACCAGCTTGATGAGCATATTCCCAAGAGGGAACAATCGGCTTTTGTTGATCTGGCGGTTAAGGGGTCACTTAAGAAGTATATTTCATCGAAAAGTAATACGATTGAGATGTACACCGATGGAGGATCCCGAGGAAACCCTGGGATTGCAGGCGGTGGGTTTGTTGTATTTAAAAATGGTGAGAATGTTTTGGAAGGGTCTGAATACTTTGGTCAAAAAACCAACAACCAGTCGGAATACTTAGCGCTTCGAACGGCGCTTCGTGAAACCTATGCACGCTTTCCGGAAGCTAGCATTCAGTGTTTTATGGATAGCCAGCTGATCGTTGAGCAAATGAAAGGTAACTATAAGGTAAAGAATGCCGCCTTACGCCCAATCTTCGAAGAGGTTAGCCGTATTGCCGCCCAATTCAAAAGCTTCACCATCTCCCACATTCCACGTGAGCAGAATGAGCTAGCGGATGCATTGGCTAATCGGGCGATGGACCGAAGGGGTTAGCTTTCAACTCACTAAGGCTAATTGTGCTATGGGTGTTGGTAGCGCTTATTATTTAGAAGCCCTATTTTTGATGAGTCTATTGAAAACGTTATCAAATCCTTGACATATTTCTATATTCATATTACTATAATATCTTTATAATCTTAAAAATATGTGTCTCCGTCCACTCTATTTGGCATTATCTCTATCAAGTGCCTGTTGTACCACCACCACTAACCTGCCTAATCCAAAACATCTGGAAAATAGCATTCATTGTCCAACAGACAGCCATTTAGTCACCGTTGAAGGCAAAAAGGCTGATAGCAATAAGCACTTTGAAACTGCTTGTTTGGTTAAAGATTTTGATACACCGGAAGAGTTATGCGAAAAAACAAGGGGTAAGTTGATTGTTATTCACGCTCAACCTGGAGCACCTTTTTTCTACTGCGAATAAGTGTCTGATTAGGAATGTTTCTCAATCACTTCCATGAGTTGGTTTTTGTCGTGAACTCCAACCATTTCTTCAGCGACCTCACCGTTTTTAAATACCTTAAGGGCAGGAATGCTCATAATGCCATATTGGCTGGCTAGATCGGTATTCTCATCTACATTTACTTTAAGTATTTTTGCCTTACCCTCTACTTCCTCAGATAGCTCATCTAGAATAGGGCCTTGCATCTGGCAAGGGCCACACCATGGTGCCCAAAAATCAACAATAACAGGGATATCTTGAACGTCTAAAACGTCTGCCTTAAAGGAGTCTCCGTTTGTTTCTAAAGCGGCCATAATTTTGATTTTAAAAATTAAATTCTCGTGTGATCAATAATATAGAAAATGGAGTTGTTTTTCAAGGATTAAAAGTATCTATTTGTAGTCTGTATTACAGAGTATGTTTTTGGTTGACAAAAAATAAATTTTATATTAAAGTATGCTCTAACGTGCATATCTCTTAATTTTGAGAGGTTTTGTCGTTGATCTATTTGCAACATCGGGGTTTTTGAACCATGAAAAGGAGATAACTTTATGAGCGAGGCCAACAAAAATAGCTTCACTGAGACCCTTGCAACAGCTGCCTTCCTATTTCTCCTCGTATTTATCTTCTGGGATTTCGGAGATGAGGATGGAACCCAGTACCTGGGGAGGTGGAAGAATGAAAATTCCAGTGAAACCGTCACGATCACTCGGCTCCCCCCTGAGTTCCAACAGCAGCCAGGAAAGACGTTCAAGCTATCCGATGGGAGCGTTGCAGAACTCGTCATACCAATTCGAGTGGAAAAGGTTTCGTTCTGCTGGCATGGTAGGGTTGGTGGCGTTTACGAGGTGAACAATCACCACTCACTCATCATTTGGTGTGATGGAGCTGATCACAACGTGGTCACCGCCCTAAGTAAAAGAGGTGAAGCACTTCACATGGGTCTGGTGGATCGATTCAACTCACTCACTGAACAGATGTGCGTCGGTCACGACTCTCATCACAGTAGAGATAAGACAGCGAAATGGATCACCTACATCCGCGCACCCCCATGATGCAACTAACCGACCCCCCACACGCCCGAGCAATCGGAGTGATGGGGGGTCTTGGAGTTAAACAAAAAACCTCCCCCATTCATATTAAATGAGAGAGGCTTCTAAATTGTAAGATACCTAATTATCGAACTGCGTCTTTAAGAGATTTACCAGCTTTAAAAGCAGGAATGTTCATTGCTGGGATTTTGATTTTCTGAGAAGGATTTCGAGGATTAACACCTGTACGAGCTGCACGCTTGCTAATACGGAAAGTACCGAAACCAGTAATAGTTACGTTTTTACCTTTTTTAAGTTCTTTGGTAATAGATTCGATCAATGCATCTAGAGATACACCAGCGGTTTTTTTGGTAACACCTGCAGCAGATGCAATAGCAGTCACTAAATCTTGTTTAGTCATAAGAGTTTTAATTAGGTTATAAAGCAAACGAAAGTATACTTAGCCAGAAAAACCTTCGCAAGGGTTTTTTGTCTATTTGTAGCGAAAAAGTCAATTGTAGAAAATTTTTATTCAAATTTAAATCCTTATTTAAGCCAAAAAATCGGCATTTGACGAAAAATCATTTTCCCTAGTAAAATATTTCAGTTATTTGGCTTACCTAAGGGGAAATCATGAGCTTCTCTGAGTTATAATTTTTAATTTATAATTTATAATTTATAAACAACTTTTAAAATTTAAAAATTGAAAATTAAAAATTAATCATGTATCGTCGTGTCGTTGTGCCTGATATAAAAAAATTTTATGAATCATATTATTATTGTTGAGTCCCCCGCTAAAGCGCGTACTCTAAAAAAATTCCTTGGAGCTAAATATAATGTTAAAGCTTCCATGGGTCATATTCGTGATCTTCCTAAAAAAGAAATTGGGATTGATACTGAAAATGATTTTAAACCAAAATATGAAGTGAGCCCCGATAAGAAGAAAATTGTTAAAGAGCTGAAGGATCTCGCTCATAAATATGAAGACACAATGGTATGGCTCGCACCCGATGAGGACCGAGAAGGAGAGAGTATTGCGTGGCATTTGGTTCATGCTCTTGGTCTAAAAAAAGATCAATATAAGCGAATTGCTTTTCATGAAATCACCAAGCCCGCTGTTTTGGCGGCGTTGGAAAATCCACGTAATATTGATATTGATTTGGTTCACGCTCAGCAAGCGCGACGTGTGTTGGATCGATTGGTGGGGTACAAATTATCTCCGCTCCTTTGGACAAAGATACGGGCTGGACTGAGTGCTGGACGTGTTCAAAGTGTGGCCGTTCGTTTGATTGTTGATCGGGAGAGAGAAATTGAAAAATTTGAACCCGTAGAATACTGGAAAATCGACACCGACTTAAAAGCGAAGAAGGGTGACTTCAATGCTGAACTTTCTAAGATTAAAGGAAAGAAGGCAGAAGTTAAAAATAAGAAAGAGGCAACGGCTATTTTGAAATATTTAAATAAGGCGGACTACAACGTTGCTAAATTAAATAAAAAGGAATCCATAAGGCAACCTGCTGCTCCTTTTATTACTAGTACATTGCAGCAAGAAGCATCTCGTAAACTTGGATTCTCGGTTAAACAAACCATGGTGATTGCTCAGCAACTCTACGAAGGAATCTCTCATGGAAAAGACCATGCTGGTTTGATTACCTATATGAGAACAGACTCTTTTAATTTATCGAATGAGTTTTTGAAAGAGGTACCTAAACTTCTTAAAAAAACCTATGGTGATGATTATGCTTTAGACAAGCCACGTGTTTTTACTAAAAAGGCAAAAGGGGCACAGGAAGCTCATGAAGCGATTCGCCCTACTGACCCGAATAAAACCCCCGAAGACCTTAAATCTCATTTGGACCCTGCTCAATACAAGCTTTATAAACTGATTTGGGAGCGAACGATCGCCTCTCAAATGCCAGCAGCGGTATTGGATGTAACCACAGTGACCGTAGAAGCCGGCGACTATGAGTTGACTGCTAAGGGTCAAATCATTAAATTCCCTGGGTTTATGAAAGCTTATGTGGAAGGAACGGATCATCCTGATGAGGCATTATCCAACAAAGAAAAAACATTACCAGCGATTGAAGAGGGTGAAGTTTGTAAGTTGATCGAGGTTAACTCTGAACAGAAATTCACACAGCCACCTGCTCGTTATACCGAAGCGACTTTGGTTAAGAAATTGGAATCGGAAGGGATTGGACGTCCGTCTACTTACGCTCCAACCATTTCAACCGTGATCACCCGAGGATACATTGAAAAGAAATCTGATAAAAAACTGTACCCTCTAGAGATTGGAATGATTGTGAATGACTTTTTGGTAGAGCATTTCTCGGATATTGTCGATTACAGTTTCACGGCGGATATGGAAGAAAAGCTGGATGATATTGCTGAAGGAAAAACGAAATGGGAACCTGTGATCAGCAAGTTTTACAAGCCTTTCGAAAAGACCATTGAGGAGAAGAAGAAGAGCGTTAAAAAAGGAGATGTCATTCATGAAAAGACCGATGAGAAGTGTGATGTTTGTGGTAAGCCAATGATGGTAAAGCTCGGACGAAATGGTAAATTCTTGAGCTGTTCGGATTACCCCACCTGTAAAAATGCTAAACCAATGAAGGAAGATCGGGAGAAAGAAGCGGCGCTCCAGAAACAATTTAAAGATGAGAAGTGTGAAAGATGCAAATCACCAATGGTGGTTAAAAAAGGACGTTTTGGCGAATTCCTTGCTTGTAGCGGATACCCGAATTGTAAGAACACTCGCCCATTGGCACACGCTCTTGATATCGATTGTCCTAAGTGTAAAAAAGGTAAGTTAACCGAGAAAAGAACGAAGCGCGGAAAAGTTTTCTATGGCTGTAATTCCTATCCTGATTGTGATTTTGCCACTTGGAGCAAGCCTTCTGAAACCCCTTGTCCTGTCTGCAAAGGATTACAAGTGGAGTCTAAAAAAGATCTACTTAAATGTGAGCAATGCGGAAAGGAAACGGAGATCCAATCTTAAATTTCAGATCTCAGATCTCTGATTTTATATTTCGGATTTTGGTTTTATACTGTATTTTTGTTGTGCTAACATTTTGACGTAAACTATGAGCAAGAAACTCCTTTTGAAAAAATTATTGGAAAAAGCCAAGAAGAATACCACTGTTTTGGATCGGATTCTTTTTGGAATTTTAGCCCTTGGGCTTTTATTGATGATGGCGTTCTTCTTCTATTTAATGTGGTTTATGCTCACCAATCGGAGTGTGACTCATTTGTTGCCAGCAGAAAAGACGGTTTCTTATTTTGAACTAGAAGACCTCGCTCTCCCCCCTCAGATGGACCAGCAAAACTTATTCGACATGTTGGGGATAAGTGCCTTACTTAAGGGAAGTTTCGATATCGACACCAAAGACCTTCGGGATCATTTGACCCAAGGACGAATGGGAATGGCGCTGATTCAGGATGAAAGCGAAAAAAACAACCTTCTTCTTTTCTTCCGCACACGAAGCCAATCCGATACATTGGATTATTTTAAGAATTTAGGGCTGGAAGGTGAAGAGTTAGCAGAGACTGTCGATCGGAAAAATACTATTTATAACTACCCACAAAGTCGCTCCTTTGTTTTCAGCTTCATTGGCCCTTACCTATTCATTGCGGAGAGTGTAGAATCGCTTGAGCTGATTCAATCGGTTTATCTGGCTGAAGTGACAAGCTTGAACGATGATTTGAATTATCAAAAGTCGATGGCTAGCCTTCCGCGTCAAGCGTGGGGTCAGGGGTATTTGAATATTCAAAAATTGAATTTTGGATTGAATCATCCAACCAATCAATTGGTGAATCCTTTAAAGCATATTGTTAATCACCTCGCGCTGACGATTCGGAAGCAGCAGAATGGTTTCCATTTCAATTCACTTCTCTCGATCAATCCAAATCTTCTTCAGCTCAACAGTGGATTCACCGACTCAACTAACTTCCGCTACGAACTGGCGGACTACCTTGGTTCAAAAAATACCGCCGCTTATATTGGAGGGGCTCAGTTGAGTGATGAATGGGAGAATACGCTGGAGACAATCAGCCATCTAAACCCTGCGTACGGCTTGATTATGGAAGGCATTCTTCGTGCTCAGATCAACCGTATTTTTGGAAACGACGTTAGTCTTCGTAACGATATTTACCCATTATTTGGAGGGGAATATGCGATCGCACTAGAACGATTGGAGAATGATTTGATGGGACTTAAATTAATTTTAAAACACGACGATCAAAACTTTGCTAAGGCTAAGCTCGAAAAGCTTCTCGACGGATTCCAACTGCTCGCTGCTCAGTTTGCGCCTAGGCTCAAAGTATTCACACTACCAGATGGAACTGAGAGTCGAGAGTTAGTTGCTGACCCAACTCGCCTGAAAGACTTTGAAGAAACCTATGAAGACTACGAAATTAAATGCTTGAATGTGACCGATAGTGCTTACGGATTCTGTTATACGGTTACGGATGAGCTAATTATTCTCAGTAATCACCCTGATAGTGTTAAGGAAAGTATCGATCTCAGCATCTCTCCACGTTTTATTCTTTCTCAATCTCAATCTTTCCGTCAGTCGATCAGTAATTTAAGTGCGGTGAGCGACGAAATTACCTATGTTTCACTCCCTAATGTTGAAGCGCTTTTGAAAGACACACCTGTTGGAGCTTTCGTTGGAAATATCCTCAGTCCTTTTGATTCCACCATGTGGATTAAGCATTATTTTAATGATGGGGTTAGTAGTGAGGGGTATCTACTTTTGAAATAGGGAGCGGCAAAGGCCGCGACTTGCTTTTGTGATGTGATGATTCTTTGTATGTATGGCGTTGCTGTTTAATCCACCCTTCTTCATTTTTTGCTGTCAAAAAACGAAGCAAAAAAACATTGGGGCTCCATGAACCGTGTAAGTGTCGTTGTACATTTAACCATCATTGTTCACGGTCATTCTGCCCCAAACCCCGCTTTTACCTTTAAACTTTTGTCGTACATTTAAATAGTGGGTGGTGGCTTTTTGTGCTCGTTCGTCGGTGGTTTTTCTCCCCCTAAATTTAGGGGGAGTCCAGATAAAATCTGGGAAGGGGTCAATAATTCATAATTAAAAAATTGTTGACTCTCTGTCTAAGATTGATAGAATGATTTAGCACTCGTTTATTTGAAGTGCTAGTTACTTTTTAACTCGAATAAAATGAAAATTAAACCCCTAAACGGCTATGTTGTAATCAAGCCAATGGAGGCTGAAGAAGTCACCAAAAGCGGGATTGTTATTCCTGATACCGCCAATAAAGAAAAACCTTCAGAGGGCGAAGTGGTGGCTGTTGCAAGTAAGAATGTTAGCCCAAGCGGCACTGAACTCCCTATCGAAATGAAGGTGGGTGATAAAGTTCTCTACGGTCGATACTCTGGTGAGGATGTAAAAGTAGATGGTGTGGAATATAAAATTGTTGAAATGACATCCGTCCGCGCGATCGTCGAATAACTCATAATTATTAATTTTTAACTAAAATATAAAGATGGCTAAAGATATTAAACATAGTGATGACGCTCGTCAGAAACTACTCGATGGAATCGAAAAACTAAACGACACGGTTCGTGTCACCATGGGGCCTAAGGGTCGCAATGTTCTTTTGGAAAAGAAATACGGTGCACCAACGATTACTAATGATGGAGTGACCATTGCTCGCGAAATTGAATTAGAAGATGCCTTTGAAAACATGGGGGCTCAGCTTGTAAAAGAAGTGGCTAATAAAACCAATGATGTTGCTGGAGATGGGACTACGACAGCGACCGTGATGGCTCATGCGATTATTAAAGAAGGAATGCATCACATAGCGACCAACAAGGTGAATCCAATGCTCCTTAAAAAAGGAATTATGGATGCAACAGCAATTGTTGTGGAAGAATTAGATAAGATGAAAAAAGTAATCAAATCGAAAGAAGAAAAGGAGCAAGTTGCTACTATTTCTGCTCAAAGCCCAGAAGTAGGAAAGTTGATTGCTGAAGTATTTGAAAAAATTGGAGGTGAAGGCGTGGTAACCGTAGAGGAGGGGCAAACTATGGGCATTAGTCATGATATTGTAGAAGGAATGCAATTCGACAATGGGTTTATTTCCCCTTATATGATCACGGATACTGCTCGAATGGAAGCGGTTTTTGAAGACGCTCACTTGCTTTTGACCGATGGGAAGGTTTCTAGCATTAAAGATATTCTCCCTCTTTTGGAAGCGATGGCTCAGGCAGGGAAAAAGAACTTGGTGATTATTGCAGAAGACATTGATGGGGAAGCCTTGGCAACTCTCGTGGTGAATAAACTTCGAGGAACTTTCAATACGCTTGCCATTAAAGCGCCTGGATTTGGAGACCGACGAAAGGCAATGCTTCAAGATATCGCCGTTTTAACCGGTGGCCGTGTGATCAGTGAAGAGGTTGGATTGAAATTAGAAAACACCAGCATGGAAGACCTTGGGCACGCTCGTAAAGTTGTTTCTAATAAAGACCACACCACTGTTGTAGAAGGAAGAGGTCAGGGGCCTGCCATTGAGCAACGAGTGATCAGTATTAAAGCAGAACTCGACGCTTCTACTTCTGATTTCGACAAAGAAAAACTCGCTGAACGTTTGGCTAAACTTGGTGGCGGAGTTGCTGTAATTAAGGTTGGAGCTGCTACAGAGGTTGAGCTTAAAGAGAA
>DAOWGG010000085.1 GCA_030637565.1 Candidatus Peregrinibacteria bacterium
CAAGCCATCAAGAGAAGATCGGTTACGACGAATAAGAATTCGAGTATTTGCATCTGAAACAGAAAAGACTCGTTCAGGAAACCAGAGCTGTGTCTTTTGCCAAATCATCTTTCCCTTGTTTTCGTTTTCAGTAACATCCGTTAATGAAGGAACCCAATAAAAAAGCAATTCAATTAAAATCAATAATCCTATAATAAAAATCAATAAACTGACTACCATTTGAAGAAAGTCGAATAATGCATCTGTAATACTTACAGCTTGAATCTCATCATAAAATAATCCTTCCCTATCGTTTGATGTTCTTTCATAATTTCTCGCTATTGGTGGTAAGTAGAAGACCAAGAGCATTGTTGAAAGGGTGGTAGCTAACACTAAAATAAGAGTTACCTGATATCTCCAAATTTTCTTATCTGGTAATAATAGCAAATTTATTCACCCGTTTGTTTTTCATCTTGAAGCAATTTCCGTAAGGATTCTCCGTGGATCTGAACAAGTTCGATTAAGCGGTTAACCAGCTGATTATCATAATTAGCGTAAGTTAACTTCAAACGAGAGTGAATTTCATCAATTCGAACAAGACCTTGCTTTTCTAGGGACTTTAGATCGCGATAAATAGATTTAGATTGAACAGAGATTCCCAGTGCTCGTGCCAAATCAATTCCTGAACTTCCTTTAGGAAAGATTGTGATTAATTGCATTAGAATTAACCTTTGATGAAATGAAATTGGAGTAGTAAATAAAAAGACCAAGCTGGCATAATAATCCCTAGTCAAAGAGAGAAGCCTGTTTGAAAGAGATATAGCATATTTTTCGATTTCTGGTCTTACTTGAGCCGTTGTTTCAAGCGAAGAGAGGATATCACGAAGCGAATCGATATTTTTCGACTCTGAAGATCGAACAGTCATTTATTGATTAAGCTCCTTTAGTTTTTTATCTTCTTTTTATTACATTGAATCCGTAGTAAGTGTTTGTATCAACACCAGACATATTTTATTTGAATGTCGTCATGAAAAATTCACTGATACATGAAAGCATAGGTTTTTTTTGAGGTATTATCATGGTTCATCAACATACTAAAAGCGTTTTAAGGAGAGTCAAAAGTTTTTCTGATAGTGCAAATGAAAAAGACACAGAGTCTGCGGAGATAAACTATGAAAGTGTGATTAAAGGTACTACCTTAGATGTTTATTTCTATTTACTTCGGAAAAAAGATGCTGCCGGAGTCCGTGAAATCCAACGAAGCCTTGATCTTTCGTCTCCTAGTGTTTCCAGTTATCATCTGGAGAAATTGGAGACATTAGGAATAGTACGCAAGAATAGGTTTGGAAATTATGAAGTAACGAAAAAGATTGACATTGGAGCATTAAATCAATTTGTAATGGTTGGAAACTATACTCTCCCCCGATTCTTCTTTTATGCCATTTTTGCCTCTGTGTTATTTGTAGGATATATTTTGTTCTTTTTAACATCACCTTTCTCCACAGGTGAGATTTTTGCTCTCATTTTCGGATCATTTGCAGTTATCGTCTGCTGGGTGGAAAGCATTCTAAGCTGGCGTAGCAAACCGTTTTAGCAATGTTTCAAAGGAATCGAATCCGCTCACTGATATCAATTTCTGGAAACTTCGGTTCTTGTTCAGTATCTCTCCATAGCTCATTCATTTTATGCTCATCAATTAACTTTGATATTTCTTTAACAAATTGAATCAATTCACGGACTTTACGAGAAAAACGGTACATGGACATTTCGTCAAAACGAAATCCGATGAATACTCGTAGGTCTTCATGAGAGCTTGTGGTGATGACTCTGCTAGTAAAATAATGGCTTTGGAGTTTCATTAGCTTACGGAGAAATGAGTGAACAACATCTTTAGATTCTCTTGATAAGCGTGTTAACCCATTTGAAAAAAATGAAAGATGAGAAAAATCTCTTTCCAATGCTATATTTATGTCAGGGCAATTTTTTATCGGAAGAAGAAAAGTAAAACTCCCGTCATGGGAATCTGACAAAATGACATGTTCTAGCCTTAAAAGGTCCAACCAATGCTTGATTTGTTCAACCTTTTTGGGAATCATCATGTTTTTACTGATTGGTTGAATGGATCGCATTCAATTACAAATTCCTTCTAAAAAAATGTAAAACTGCATTAGTTTAAGAGAACCGATACACTGTATTAATGATTTTTCCTTTTCCTCTCTTTCACTTCGCTACTATTTCAAAGAGCATGGGATTCAAAAAAGGAATTAAAGCCATCATTACACTTTGTTTTAAAATGTCAGAACGGTTAACGGTATTCCGAGTAAAAAAACCCACAGCTCCTTGTTTTTGTTTAATATTGGAAACACCGGAAATTTCTGAGGCAATGTCACCTAATTCCAATTGAGGAGTATCTTTTAGTTTTTTATACCAGCTATATGGAAGAGGGATTTCACAACCTCTTGCTGTTTCGATAATTGTATGATTGCCTACCGAGCTATAAACCACAATCCTAGCCTGGTTATGAGGCGTTAGAACGACACCTCCTTCGATTCCCACATAAAAATCGAATCCAGGTTTATGATTTCGTGCGTACTTCACTCTCCATCTAGAAGCTTCATAAGTTTCATCTTCCCCTAAAGGTTGTAATTTAAGGTGAACTTCATTGGGATCAAGTTCATTGACATTTAGAATAGAAAAATTAAGTTCTTTATAAAAATGAGAAAAAGATTCGCGAGCTGCCCTGATTTTAATGGGGTTTGTAC
>DAOWGG010000001.1 GCA_030637565.1 Candidatus Peregrinibacteria bacterium
ATACCTTGGCCAATCTACCTCTTGGATCACCCCTTAAAATGTGTGTCGGATTGGGAGAATTTGTCCTTCAGGACACCCCCCACCAAAAACTCTTCATCGCCACCGGAACGGGAATTGCACCCATCATGGCCATGCTCGATGTGATTCCAGAAGAAACCCCAAAAAAACTATTATTCGGATTGCGATCTGAAAAAGATATTTTTTATGAATCAGAGCTCAAACAATATAAGAACCTGGACACCAAAATATGGATTTCACAACCCAGTGAAGATTTTTCTGGGAATAAAGGGCGAGTGAGTGAATCCCTTGAGAAGCTTAAGTTCGACCCCAACATTAAAACCGAAGTGTACATTTGTGGAAATCCGTCGATGGTCAAAGGTGCTTTGAAGATTCTACAAGCCAAAAACCACCCTTTGATGGATATTTTTTATGAATCCTTCACTCACTCCGCAGCAAGCAAAGCCACTGCTCCATCTAAGTTCTTTTTTGAAAAAGTTAAAACAGCCCTTCCATGGATTCGGCGATCATTGCTCATTGCCTCTATAATGACACCACTGCTCTATTTTTTCCCCGGTAAACAATCCTTTTTATGGGATTTAAGCTTATGGGCAGTGATTCTATTGATGCTCATCCGCCCACTAAGGGATCTTTTTCCAAAGCAACCGCTCTTTTCAGCACTCATTCCCTTAAGAAAAGAGCTTGGAATTTTCTCCGCAAGTGTCGTTGCCTCGATCGCACTTATTAATTATACTGCTGCGAATTTTGACTTTTTTTCCACTTATTTTTCATTGGCACACTGGAGCTTTAAAGATGCTAAATTCTGGGCTCACCTAGGTGAAATCACCGGTATCATTCTGCTTCTCACTTCTAATATCTGGAGTCAAAAAACCTTAGGGACAAAATGGAAAAAAATTCAAAGATTATCATACGTTTACTTTTTTTCTGGAGCATTATATGTTTGGCTCAGTTTTCATAAAATCATGGGGCTTTTGGGAATTATAGCCGTTTTTTCCCTTACCTTTTTCGCCCTTTTTAAAAAAGATTCTTTTTACCATCAATATACTCAAAATCTCTCTCGGATTAAATATTTAAAAAAATATATTCCTGACAATAAAATTTTTGAAAAATACCTTATTAAGATCAAGTCTCTTAAAAAATATCTCCCTGATCGCAAGGCTTTCGAAAAACACTTTGTTAAATTTAATGGCCTTAAAAAATTCTTTCTTAAAAAATGATTAATAATTATACCATTTTAGGCATCTTTTTCATTTTAGTTATCGTTTATTTTTGGCGCATTTTGAAAGAAAAAAAGACATTCCCCGTAGAATTTACTTTTTTTGCCCTCACAGGAATGATTATTTTTTTGATTTTTTTTGGTAAGGATATTTTTGAGCGAATTAATGGGAATGCGACAGCACTCAAAACAAAATCCTTAAATTATTTTGAACGCCTTGCCAAGGATCTTCCTTCCCTAGAGGTACCCAACAAAATAAATAATCCCAATGCCCCTAAAATAAAAATAACATCCCCTCAAGATGGTCAAGTTTTTTCGGACAAGATTAAAAACATTATAGTTACTGCTGAAATTTCAGATGATAATGATAGAAACCCCGCTGTGTATGGCGTAGGAAAATTTTCTCTGGAACCTGGGCTCAATCCAGTTATCGTGGTGGCAGTTGATAAGGATGGGAATGCCAACAATTCCTTTGTTGTTGTTGAACGATCACAATAATGAGGATTTATTTCGACTTTTAAAATGATGTCTCTTCATAAATTTTCTTTTGAATTCTGTCGGCTGGGATGTGACTGGGAGGTTCATTATTTTTCTGATAAAGAGATAATCTCTTTATCAGGAGAAATTTTAAGTATAATTGATCACTTTTGTGATGTTTTTTCGCGCTTTAATCCCAACTCGACCCTCTCTAAACTCAATCAGAACCGAACCCTTGTTGTTGATGATGAGTTTTTACAGCTTTTTGAACTTTCAGAACTTTTTTATAAAGCCACTGACCATATTTTTAACCCACTTGCTACCCCAGCACACTTTGGATATACGAAAGATTTTGCTGACGGAGAGTTTTCTGTGCCAACCAGCAAAACGCCAAACTTCAACTTCTCAGAAATTCAAAGAACCGAAAACAAGATTGTCTTATCTCCAGGTCAGATTTTAGATTTTGGGGGACTTGGAAAAGGATTTTTGATTGATGGACTGTCCGCTACCCTAAGGGGTGTCAGTAATCATTTTATGATAAATGGTGGTGGAGACGTATGGGCTGAAGGCGGGAAACCGGACGGAAATGCATGGCGCGTTGCTATCGAAACCCCCTCTTCGGAATCTATTTCAAAAATAATCGAAGTGCACACTGGGGCTGTTGCGACCTCTGGCACCACCAAGAAAAAGTGGGGGAACTTTCATCACATTATTGATCCTTTTCAAAAAAAACCTGCGCAAAATATTCCGCAAAACTTGACGGTTGTAACTGAATCAACCTGCATTGCCGATGTCGGAGCCACCACTATGATCTGTTCCCCAAAAGAAAATCATGAGAAGATTTCTAAAAAGCTCAAACTGGAATATGGCTATTTTGAAAATGAAACCTTTTTTCAATCCGATGGATTTTCTCAATTTTTAAGTGGTCATTAATCATTTTTTCTCAAAATATAAATTTGACAAAAAATTAATATAGTATTAAAATATAAACCATTTTTAAACTGACCCTCATGTTAAAAAAACCAACTAATCGTGCCGACCACTTTGAGGAGCACGCAGGTATTAGAGAAGAAGATTATGTTAGGCTCATTGTGGGTGATGATGATGAGGTTAAAGTAGTGAATGATCGTGGAGAAGAAGTCGAACTTGGAGCCGAAGCGCCTGTACCGACCGAAGGCACGGAGAATGATCCCCGAAAAGAGATCATGGTGCCATTAGGGGAAATCGCCCAGCGAATGGAACAGGTTTTTGTAGAAATTAAATTATTTAATGAAAAACTGAATCGTTTAAACATTTATGATTTAGAGGAGTTCCAATTGGGCTTGATGGATTTGATGATTGAGAAATATGGTGTGAATATTGCAGGGCTTTTGTCAGTTGATCGAACCGGCGGAGCCGAAAGGATCACCGTTGATGCCTTTGAGGTCAGAATCCCGGAAGATAGCTCAGAAGATGAAATTAAAATGTTACAGGATTTAAAAGCCACCCTGACTGGACAATCTTTTTCCCGGGAAGATATATTGCCCGATTATTTAAAACACACTTGGCAAATTCTGAACCATGAACCCACCAAAGTTATTCATGCGAGCCAAACCATTGGAACCCCTGATGAGAATGGAATTGACTTTTGGTATCAGCTCAGAGAAAAGAGTTTGGTTCAAGGTCTTATTTTGGCCGATGATCATCGAGCCGCTCATGAGGTTTCAAAAAGCATGGTTCTTAGTACCATGCCGATCGAAAACAATATCAGTAATTTATGGTCTATTGCCAAAGCTATCGACGTAAGGCAAAAAGCCATGAAAAAAGCGGAAGAAAATTTAAGTGAAGTGATGGTCAATTTAGCAGAAGCCTCAACAACTAAAAATTCTTTCAGGTAATAACTTTCCCATCAGATACAGTCTGCAATGACAGCTGAATGAATCAAATGTATAATGGGATTGTTTAACAAAAAATAAAAATGGACTGGACCATTCTTCTCACCGTTCTAGTTGGCCTCGTGATCTTCATTCATGGCATTGAAAATTTCAGCCGTGAAGTACTTTCGTTTGCCGGTGAGCGATTTCGAAAAATCATCCGCAAAGCTACACAAAACCGAATTCTCGGATCACTCGTTGGAATGGGGGTAACCGGAGTTATTCAATCGAGCACGGCCGCCACAGTGATTACGGTTAGTCTAGTAAGTGCAGGGGTTATCTCTTTCACACAAAGTTTGGGGGTCATTTTTGGAGCGAATGTAGGCACAACAATAACTGCCCAACTTGTTGCTTTTAATGTGACTGCTTACGCTCCTTACTTTATTATCAGCGGGTTTTTAATCAGCCTTCTCGGGCGTTCCTATCGCTATATTGGGCGAGGAATTTTTTATTTTGGCCTCGTATTCTTTGGATTGAATTTGGTGGCAGAAGCGATCATTCCCATTAAAACTCACCCTCAGGTTATTGAAATTTTCGCCAACCTTTCCAATATTTATACGGCTGTTTTTATGGGCTTTTTAATCACTGCCGTCGTTCGATCCAGCAGTGTAACAACAGGGCTCGTTGTGATTCTTTCGGCCAGTGGAGTGCTCTCTCTTGATCAGGGAATTCCAATTTTATTGGGCAGTAATATTGGAACCACCGTCACGGCCCTTCTTGCCTCACTTGGATTGAGTCTTCATGCCAAACGAGCGGCGGTTGCTCATACGCTATTCAATGTGGTGGGTGCTTTGATTCTCTTACCCCTAATTCCTCCTTTCATCAACTTGATTCAATCGATTGGCGGATCAACGGCTCAACAAATCGCCAATGCCCATACTATTTTTAATGTTGGGCTCGCCATCCTCTTCTTAGCTATTCTCACCCCCGTACAACGCCTGGTAACGTGGTTGGTTAAAGGGGATGAAAAAGAGGTTTTGATCGGCACTCAGTATTTAAATAATCACCTTCCTAAATCCAACCGACGAGCTTTTTCGTTGATTGAAAAAGAGCTCTCTTATTTACTTCACACTGTATTTGATTCTTACAAAATTTCGATTCAGTCCGTTACCAATCCAGAAAAAGCTAATTTAAATGCGGTTCAAAAATATGAAGTTTTGGCGGACTTATTGGATGAAAAAATTGAAAGCGCCCTGCTCGAACTTTCCCATCGACAGCTTTCAGAAAGAGGGGCTAAAAAAATGACTCTTTTGGTGCGTATTTCAAACCTGACCGAACAATTAGCGGATACTTCTAAAAACCTGGGTGAACTCCCTCGCTCCATGAGAATCTCCTCCCTTTCCCTCTCTCATTCGGCCTTAGAAAGTGTTGAGAAAATTTATATGAGAATGGAGGAACCCTTTTATATTCTTAAAAAAGAATTCCCTAAACACTCAATAGTATTAGGGAATTCTTTTTCTATGAATATGAAACATTATGTGGGTTGGAAACTAAGACACAATGGTAATAATAAGAATACCGCACCATATACGATTGATATCCATGGTGAA
>DAOWGG010000036.1 GCA_030637565.1 Candidatus Peregrinibacteria bacterium
CGAACGTGGAAAGTGATGATTAAATGTACAACGTTAATTGCACGTTTCGCAGAGCCCCAATGGTTTTTTGCTTCGTTTTTTGTCAGAAAAAAATGAAGAAGGGTGAATCTATACCTCATCGTTGTACTTAAAAGCAGCATTCCAGAAAAAAAGTCAGTCGCGGCTTGCCGCTAAAGAAGGATAATACCTTGGTTGTGGAATGGTTATTGGGCGGGATTTTGATGCTATTCTGAAAATTTGACTCAAGAAACAAATCTTTTGATTCAATATTTCTTCACTTGATTTTAGGAGAGGTTTTAGGGTAGACTTTTCTCTCTATTTATGATAAAATAAATAGATAATTATCTACTTATGAAAAACTCTTTAAAAATCACCTTTTCCGTTCTTTTTGTTTTTGCTCTTTTTTTAAACGGCTGTGAAAAAGAAGAGGAGGTTATTCAAAAAACCTATCTTCCCGAAGTGGTCTCTATGGAGATCCAGCCTGGTCTTCAGCAGGAATTTACGGTCACCGGGGATGTTTTTGCCCACCAGATCAGTCGAATCACCTCTGAGATTCGAGGAAAAGTTGATTCTGTTTTGGTGAAAGGAGGTGATACCGTTTCTCGTGGTGATCTACTCGTAAGACTTAACTCTTCTGCGGTGAGTTCCTCATTCAATACTGCAGGAAGCACCCTTCGCAATGCTCAAATCGGATTAGAAAGCACGAAGCTGTCCGCTGAAAAGAGTATTGAAGCGTCTGAAATCTCATTAGAAACCGCAAAAACCAATCTTCAGAATGTCATTCGGCAAAACCGAACCCTAAAAGCGCAAGCCGAAGAAAACCTGAAAGCTGCTGAGCTAAGCAGTAGTCTAGGCATCTCTTCTGCTGAAACCGGCGTTGAGAATGCTATTGCCAGCAGTCTCTCTACCGCTCAAACCGCTTTTAATGCGGCCAACAAAATTATTGGTGTTTCAGATGCTTATCGCTATGTTGATTCGGGATTTAGAAAATACCTTGGAATTGCCAAGCTTAATTCCCTCTCGGATACCGAAAGAATCTTGGAACAAGTGGATCAATTGATTAAAAACTACAGCCCCACTTATGACAAAGCAGTTCTACTTCTCATTAATACCGAGGATGCGCTTCGAAAAACGCTTGATACTCTAAATAACTCCGTGACGGGTGCGGAATACACTCAAGCAACACTGATTGCTGACACCACTGCCATCACTGCTCAGATTAGCGTTATTCAAACCACACTTAACACGCTTCGCTCCACAAAGGATGCATTAGAGAATGCTATTCAAGAAAGCAATGGTAGCTCTCAAACGGTTCTGAATGCAAAAGCAGCCTACAATATTACAATTGAACAACTTGAAGCCGCTGAACGAAATGCCCGACAAGCGATTGAGGCAGCTGAGAACGCTCTAGAAAACTCAATTCGCTCTGCTGACTTAAGTAAGGTGAGCGCTCAAAGTTCTGTTACCAGTGCTTATGGTAATTACGACCAAGCACGAATCACAAAAAATAAACTTAATATTCAAGCTCCTTTTGCAGGAAAAGTGGTAAACATTCACATTAAAACGGGTGAAGAAATCAATCCAGGAAGCCCGCTCATCACTGTCGAGGACGATTCTGAGCTCAATTTGGTTTCCTATCTTTCCTCCGAAGATGTGAGGAAGGTTAAAATTGGAGATGTTGTTACGATCAATAAAAATGGAGAATCGGCTACCATCAGTGCTATTTCACCAAGCGCCGACCCTATCACTAAAAAATATAAAGTAGAGCTCAGTCACACCAGCGAATCGCTTCGTCCAGGGGAAATTGTTAAACTGACCTTTAAAACGGGTAAAACGGTTTACAACGGAAATCGAATCTTCGTTCCACTCCCCTCTTTACATATTCTGCCTAGTGAGATATTTGTATGGAAATTAGACGGACGAAAAACACTTAAAGCCTCCATTATTGTGGGTGACATTGTAGGTGACTACGTTGAGGTTTTAAATGGCCTTTTGATTGGTGATGAGATTATTTCAGAAGGCGGACGACTGATTGAAAAAGAAGGAACTCACGTCAATATCCTAAATAAACCAACCCCTCAAATTCCTGAATAAAGGATAGCATCTTAATGAACAAAAAATTTATACAAGAACAGATTGATTCAGTGAAACGTTCTCCGTGGGGATTTTTTGTAAAGAAATGGAGACTGACTATGATCGCCCTTATTGCCATTGCGATTGGAGGGGTGTTCGGGCTCACTTCGATGCCACTGGAGTCTGATCCAGAAGTTGAAATACCACTTGGTCTCGTTTCCGTTGGCTTTCCTGGTGCGACTCCATCGGATGTTGAAGAGCTTGTCACCGACAAGATGGAAACGAATTTAAAAACACTCGATAATCTAAAACTTCTCACTTCTAGCTCCAGTGAAGGTTTTTCTTCGATCGTTGTTGAATTTGAAGCGTCTGCCGATTTGACCGAGTCGATCCGACAGCTAAGAGATAAGGTAGAGAATGCTAAGAACGATTTACCCGAAGAGGCCACTGACCCTATTGTTAGTGAAATACGAACCAATGATTTCCCTGTTATTACCTTTTCGCTATTGGGGAATTTAACCCCTCAAGAATTTGAATATTTTGCTGAAGAGCTTGAAGAAAAATTAGAGGGTATTCATGGAGTTTCTAAGGCGGTTGTTTCGGGAATTGAAAGCAAGGAGATGCAGGTTCTGATCGATATTAAATCACTGGAAGGCCTCAACCTTTCATTGGGAGAAGTTACTCAGGCGATTCAAAGTAATCATGTAGATTTCCCCATGGGGAATGTTCTGATTAAAGATTTTTATTATCAAACCTCTTTAAAAGGGCAGTTGGAAAATGAGGAGGAGCTCATGAACCTCCCTATTGCCAATCGAGAGGGGCGAAATATTTATTTGAAAGACATTGCAGAAGTTCGTGAGGTTTTTGGAAAAAAGAACTCCATCACTAAAATTTATCAAGAATCGACAGGGGTCTTCCGTCCCTCTGTTACTATTCAGGTTTTCAAGAAAACCGGCGCCAGTATTATTGAAATGACGGACGACGCCAAGGAGGTGGTTGAAACATTTGAACGTGAAGTGCTCCCTCCATCCACCGAAATTCTTACGACGGGAGATAATTCTGTGTTTATTCGTGATGATATTGGAACCCTTGGAGCCAGTGGGCTTCAGGTGATCACCATTATCTTTCTTCTGCTATTTATAGCCCTTGGGGCAAAAGAAGCAGCTCTTGCAGCGTTAAGCATTCCTTTTATCTTCTTTATTTCGTTCATTGTCCTCTATCTTACCGGGGAAACATTTAACTTTTTGGTCCTCTTTTCATTGATTATATCGCTCGGATTGATCGTTGATACGTCGATTATTATGATGGAAGGAGTGCATGAAAATCTGAGGGATAAAAAACTCAATTCGACCGATTCGGCGCTTCTGGCGATCCGAACCTATAAAATCCCTCTTACCTCTAGTACTTTCACCACTATTTCTGCTTTTGTGCCTATGGCACTGATGCCGGGGATTATGGGTGAATATATGTCTCATATTCCACGAACCGTGACGGTGACTTTGTTTGCCTCCCTTTTTGTGGCGACCTTTTTACTCCCCGGAATGGCGGCCCACCTGTTTAAGAATTTTAAGCATGAGAAATCGAAAGATGCACTACTCGATCGATTTATGACCCCTTTTAAAAAATGGTACGGTAAAAAAATACACAGTATTTTGAAATCAAAGCGCAAACGTCGCACTTGGGTGATTGGAATGATTCTAACTTCTCTCATCGCCGTTTCCTTCCCATTTGTAGGTATTATGCAGGTGCAGATGTTCCCTAAGTGGGATGGTGATTATTTTACTGTTGAGATCGATGGGCCTCTGGGCTCTGAGCTGAAAGATACGTTGGCGATTGCTGAAGAAGTAGAAGAACACATTGTTCAATTGCCAGAGCTTGATAATTTTGTAACCATCGTTGGTGGCGGAGCACTCGCTTTCACTTCTGAAGGACCCGATGCTATGACCTTGGGTGGCACCACCAGTGCTAACAAAGCCAGTATTACGGTTAATCTGCTTAAAAAAGACCTTCGCACCATGCAGGCTTTCGACATTAGTGAGATTCTTCGGCAACAAGTTAAGGGTATACAAGGAGCAAAAATCACCGTCAACGATCTTCAAACTGGCCCTCCTGTTGGAGCGGATGTAGAAGTGAGAATTACCGGGGATGACTTTCAGGAGCTAGAAGCTTTTGCAAAAGTGATTGAAAATGAACTCAGGCAAGTAGAAGGCGCTCGTGATGAGGATATTGATGTCTCTCATGGAACGGGTGAATTTCATTTTAATGTAAAGCGTGAACAGCTTGAATTTTACAATCTCTCCGTCATCCAGCTCGCCTCTGAACTTCGAACCGCCGTTTATGGGTCTAATAATGTAAAAATAATCAAAGGAGGAGATGAAACCCCCATTGTCGTACGGCTTGATTTCCGTGATGACGCCTGTAAAAAGGATAAAATCAATCAGCTCCTTTCCAAACGTGATCGGCTGACTTTATGTGACCTAAGCCCAAAAAATATTGATGAAATCAAACGTCTTTTAATAATGACGCCAAAAGGCCAAGTTCCATTGAGCGAACTGGTCGAAGTGAGCCTTGAGCCCACCATCACCGTTATACGGCATCGAGACGCGGAAACCGTTGTGAACGTAAAAGCCTTTGCGGAATCGGGCTACTTAGCCGAAGACATTCGTCGTGATCTTCAGGATCGACTGGAAAACATCGAAATTCCTTCCGGCATGGCGCTTGATTTTGGAGGTGAATTCCAAGAAATGCAGGAATCTTTCAATAGCCTGTTCGGCGCAATGTACGTGGGGCTGATCCTGATCATCTTCATTCTCGTTCTTCAATTCAATTCATTTAGGCAACCATTGATTATTATCTTCACCCTACCTCTTGCCTTTATCGGTGTATTCTTCGGAATGGCCGCCATTGGTCGCAGTTTCTCATTCCCCGCCTTCATCGGAATCGTCGCGCTGATGGGAGTGGTGGTGAATGACGCGATTGTTCTGATCGACCGTATCAATAACAATATTCGTTCTGGAATGAAAAAAATAGATGCCATTGTTCAATCGGGCAAAGAGCGTCTTCAGCCAATCTTCCTAACAACCATAACAACCGCCACCGGTGTATTGCCACTCGTGTGGGCAGGGAGCTTCTGGGTCGATATGGCCTGGGCGATCTTCTTTGGAATTATTTTTGCAACCGTTCTAACGCTTGTTATGGTGCCGATTTTTTATAATGCACTAGAGAGTGGGAAAGAATTGGAGATGATTAAGGAGGCGGAGGATTAGGGGTTGGGGTGAATGCATGTAATTCGATTCCACACTTGCCAATTGATAGTGTTATTTTCTCCAGTGACTTC
>DAOWGG010000091.1 GCA_030637565.1 Candidatus Peregrinibacteria bacterium
CATAAAACCAAGTAGGGATCGCCATGTTTTCAGCGCCGTTGGGGTACTTTTCTAAAACCTTTTTGGCCTGAGCAATATATTGATCACTTTCAACATCAGGAACTTCTTTTAGCATGCCAAGGGCATCCATCAGTTCCTCATCGATTTTATTCCCAAAATAAGCACCCAGATTAGCCGCCTCCATCACACCAGGCCCTCCGCCCGACAAAATAAAGTAGCCTTCTTCGGTGAGCTTTTTGGCAGTAATAGCGACTTTCTCAAAAGAAGGATCGGTTCGCAGGACACTGTGTCCGCCCATAATGCCGATACATCTCTTTTTGGTCATTCCATTCTCGTCAAAACCAATGGCATCGCGCAGGGCGTCATCAACCGCATGGTCATGAATTCGTTGGGCCATCGCTTCGTTAATATCCGCCGTGTATCGAAGTTTATTGAAATGAGTGTAAATTTTAAAGTCTTCACTGTTGTCATTCCCAGGCTCATAGCCCTCCATGAGCTCTTGCCAGGTATAAAGATCTTTTCGGTAAGGCTTGTAAGGAAGGCCAACAAACTTGGGGTAAATAAAGGCCCCTTTTTTTCTTAGAATTATTTCAATGTCTTCAGGAATGGTGCATCCCAAAAAAGTGGTGTTAGCCAATTTGATTTCCTGCCAATCAATATCAACCTTAGTCAGGTCTAAGTTTTGAATCGTAAGGTTGAGCAATGCCTTTCCTTGCCCCAAAAGCGCATTGATTGATTTAATTTCTTTAATAAGTTGATTGGGTAGAGCCATAATTTATTTAAAATTTAAAATTTAAAACTTAAAATTTACTAATCGGTTGCCTGAATATTGTAATAATCCATCATGAATTCTGAAATCGCACGGAAAGTAGGAGCCGCCGTGGTGGACCCCCAGGTGTTTTCACCAATACGCGGTCGATCAAACTTAACAATCATAATAAAGCGTGGCTCCAGCGCAGGAGCGTATCCAGCAAAAGAGGTAATCGTAGAACCTTCTCCTTCAAGGTACTTCCCGCTTTTACCCGCCACCTGAGAGGTACCCGTTTTACCCGCAATTAAATAGCCAGGAATATCCGCAGGGCGCGCCACACCATTGCGAACGGAATTGATCAGCATCGAAGTAATAATGCTGGAAGTTTCCTCGGAAACAACACGCTTGATAATCTGAGGCTCCGTTTGAATCACTTCATCTTTACGAATAATGCTATCGATAATAAAAGGTTGCATCAGTTTTCCTCCGTTAGCCAAAGCCGACCAGGCGGCAAGTACCTGAAGCGGAGTTGCAACAATACCTTGTCCAAAAGAGGTGGTCAGCATTTGAGCCTTGGACCAACGTTTGTAATAATCCACAATCCCTTTTGCCTCACCTTCAAGTCTTATATTGGTGTACTCACCAAATCCAAAATTCATCAAATATTCATACATCAATTTTTTACCAAGCTTTTTGGACACAAAAGACATACCCGTATTCATCGAGAAAGCGAGCACTTCATTCATCGTGGTTTCACCTCGGTATTTACCGTCCGCATTTTTAATTTCGAATTCATCGATTTTAAGCGGTCCGTCATCCAGAAAGGTGGTTTGAGGTTCTACCTCCTTGGCATCCAGCGCCATGGCCATGACAATAGGTTTAAAAACCGAGCCAGGCTCGTAGTATTCCGAGACAATTCGATTCTTAAAAACCGAAGGACCAAACTTATTTTCATAAACATATTTCGGAACTTCTTCATTGAATAGGTCTTCTTCATCCACAGGAACGTATTTCCCTTTTTCATTCATTTTAAAAAGAGGAACCGTCGATTCAACCAGCTCTTCCTCCTCCAAAGCTCGCAGAGCAAAAACATCCGTATATTCATTGGGGTTAAAGCTAGGATAATTTGCCATGGCGACAATGGCTCCAGTGAATGGATTCATGATTAAAACCTGACCGCTGTCGGCACTGTATTGCTCAACCGCTTCCGCCAAAATTTCCTCCACCTTTTTTTGAATGATTCGATCAATGGTTAAAACAATCGTATCTCCATCCACCGCATTCACAATTTCACTGCTCCCCACGGTTATCTGACGCCCCAAAGGATCTTTCTCGGCGTAGATCGTTCCCTTTTTCCCTTCCAGATCCGTATTGAAATAACCTTCAATACCATATTGACCAACCTCCTCACGATTCAAGAAGCCAACCACATGAGGAGCGAGGTCACCCTCGGGATAATAGCGCCAATGCTCGGGTAAAAGAACAACTCCTTTTAATTTAAGTTCTCGAATTTTACGTGAAATTTCAGGTTCAATCCGATTTCTTAAAAAGACATAACGAACCTTTCGGCGAGTGAGTTTTTGCTCAAGATCTTGCGGAGAGCTTTCAAGAATTCGCCCCAAAATTTGTGAGGTTTCAGTGAGCTGAGTTTCGGGGATCAGTGTTGGGTCTCCATAAATCATAAAACGCTTTGGGTCCACAAAGACACCAGAAAGTTTTTCGTTAATAATTTCCGCCATCACATCAGGTTCAGCATCTCGTCTTAAAACCACAAAATCAAGTTCGTATTTTGAGATTTTTCGTAGCCTTTTTGCCGCCACCTCATCAATCATTTTTGAATAGGTTTTATGCGCCTTGTCAGAAGGTTCTATTTGAATGGTTGTTTCATCACCGATCGACCATATAGTATTGATTTCAACATATGAATTTAAACTGGGTTCTTCATAAATGTCATAAAGGCATTCATCGGGAATTTCGATACAGGATTCATAATCCATTCGTGTGAATAAAAGAGGGGCGAGCTTTTTCGCAATAAAAATTTTATCTTCAGCCACAAGTGGGTCAACGTAAACCAAATCAAGTGTTGTGTTGGTGGCTAATTTAGAAAGGTCGCCGGAATGAGTATCTCTCACCAAAATTTCCCCGCGTTTAGCATTAAGAGTAATAGCACCAAAATGCTGATCGCTCGCTGCTGCTCGGTAGTCTTCATGGCGAATGACTTGTAGCTGAAAAAGACGTGCAATAATCACGAAAAAAAGCAGAAAAGCAAAGGTGGTCAGCACAAAAATACGATAGGTTTGACTGGCATCTCCGTTGTTTTGTTGATAGCTGGCAATTCGTCGCATATTTTTATTTTAATCAACAGGAATTTTAACACAAGATTTTAAATCATTATAACGTCATCACGTTATGATTCAGGAAAGTGGGGCTTAGAACTTGTTTTTCAGAGTGAGATATGTTATAATATGTAGATTAAATTAGTTTGTAGTTAACAGTTAGCAGTTTGTAGTAAAAAACACTGCCAACTGCAAACTACCAACCTCTAACTGAAAAATATGAAACTACGAATCGGAGTGATGGGATCGGCTCAAGGGCCAACCATCCAAAATCAGGAAAGCATTCAGAAATCCATTGAAATGGGGGAGGCAATTGCCAAGGCAGATTGTATTTTGGTGAATGGGGCGTGTCCAGGATTGCCCGATGAAGCCGCTTATGGGGCTCATAAGGCTGGAGGGATGGTGATGGGAGTTTCACCTGCGTTCAGCGAAAAAGAGCACATTGAAAACTACAAATCACCTCATGAATATTACGACATTATTATTTATACCGGTTTAGGCTTGATGGAGCGTGATATTATCAATATTCGTAGTAGTGATGCAATCATCCTTCTCGGAGGAGGCGTTGGAACCTTAAATGAGTTCACAGTGGCTTATAGCGAAGGAAAAACCGTTGGGGTTTTAACGGATACGGGCGGAGTTTCCGATCATATTGAGGAGATTTTAAAGATCTGCAATCGCGAAGTGAACGGACGAGTGGTATTTGATACTGATCCTGGAAAATTACTTGAAAAAGTGCTCGACAAATTACTGAAACAACCTCAGCCACGAACGGAAGATGAGCGCGTAACGGAGGGAACCGAAGCGAATTAAAAGCCTACTTGAGACTCGCACTCGCACTTGAGACTGAAAAACATAGTTTTTCTCTTGCTATCCAGTGGGGCTTTTGCTAATATTTTTGCGCCTATTTTTAAAGTTATTTTTATGAACGCTATTAAAACCTATTTTAGAAACGCCATTAAGGAATTCAACAACGTTACATGGCCCACTCAAAAGCAAGCAATCCGAGTCTCAGCAATTGTGTTTGTTTTTATGATCATTAGCGCTGTTATTTTAGGAACTGTCGATCAGTTGCTCTCTATTGGTTATCAATCTTTTCTATAATTATCTATCCAAAATAAACTATGGCAAAACAAGCGAAAGGAACGGGTCGAAATTGGTATGTACTTCATACTTACTCAGGCTACGAAGATGCGGTTGAAAAAGCATTGCGTCAGCGTGTTGAAGCTTTTAATGTGCAGGAATATATTTTCGATATAAAAGTGCCAAAAGAAAGTCAGATTGTTCTTAAGCGCGGAGAGCCAACTCAAGAAAAGAAACGTATTTTCCCAGGTTATGTACTCGTGGATATGACCGTAACCGATTATTCTTGGTACGTGGTTCGAAACACACCCAATGTAACCGGGTTCGTTGGCTCTGGGAATATTCCCGTTCCAGTAACTCCCGAAGAATTTGGTGTGATTGAAAAGCGAACCGGCGGAGAACAACCTAAATTCAAAATCGACTTCAAGGTTGGGGAACATGTTGGAATCATCAGCGGGCCTTTTGCGGAATACGACGGAATTATCGACAAAATCGATCCAGAAAAAGGAAAGGTTAAGGTGTTGGTTAGTATTTTTGATCGAGAAACACCGGTTGAGCTCGATTTCACTCAGGTTAAAAAGAAATAATTCATGAAAAAAATGCCGCTCATCGTCGGGCTATTGGTTCTTATGGGGCTTTTTGCAACCGCCGATCTCTACCTGAATAAGCTCGACACCAAACCTGTTTTAAATTGGAGAGATTCAGCAGATTCAGTTGCTTCAGCGGATACCCCTAAAGAAAAGGAAGTGGTGATTGATTCACAATTCTCACTCGACGGAAAATTAGCAGGCTACACAGTGGTGAGCCAAATGCAAACCAGTCAAATCTTTGAAAAGATCGACCTGAGCAACATTAAAAACGTGAGCATTTATCGAAATGAACTAAAAAAAGAAGTTGAGGCAGTGGAAGGAGATGAGTCCGAAGTAACAAAAAGCCCATCCATTTACCTTTATGAATTGCAAGGTCCTGAAAATCAGGGAGCTCTCACTTATTTAAACGCAAAGCTTCAGTTCATCGCCCAGATAAACGCGGTAACCGAAACACTTAACGAGACAGGGGATTACGGCAATAACAGCTTTTATTTCAACAATAAAAATTACGAAAATACCGCTTTCATTCTCACTCAAATTGGAGACGACCTATTCGGTTTCCAATATCAGAAAAGTGAAGGTGATAAAGCCTTTGAAGACGTGAAATCTGTCATTCAGCTTCTAGTGACAGAACAATCAATTAACTAATTCTTAACCTATTTATAACGTGTCTAAAAAAGTAATTCAGCTTATCAAGCTACAAATTCCAGCCGGTAAGGCTAATCCAGCACCTCCAGTAGGTCCAGCTTTGGGACAACATGGTGTTAACATTCAAGATTTCTGCAATCAGTTCAACGAAAAAACCAAAGAACTTGGTGATACGGTTGTACCAGTGGTGATCAGTGTTCACGAAGACAAGAGTTTCAGCTTCATCATGAAGACGGCTCCGGCATCTGAAATGATCAAAAAAGCAATCAATTTAAAAAGCGGAAGCGCTGTTCCTCACAAAGATAAGGTTGGCGTGCTTCCAAAGGCAAAATTGAAAGAAATTGCTGAAAAGAAAATGGAAGATCTAAATGCAAACGACGTTGAACAAGCAATGAAAGTAATCGCTGGAACCGCTCGTTCTATGGGGGTAACCATCGAAGAATAATTACCTATTGTCATTCCCGCGCAGGCGGGAATCTATTAATAAATGTGGGAGGCCTCGAAAGCCATTTGACCACGCAACATAACTCATTATGGGAAAATTCGGTAAAAAATATAAGGCTGCTGTGGCAGATCTTAAAGCAAAAGAGTCTTACGGACTAAGTGAAGCCGTTGAACTTCTTAAGAAAACCAGCGGAACAAAGTTTGATTCAAGTGCTGAAATTCATTTCAACTTAAATATCGATCCAAAACAAGCGGACCAGGCCATTCGAAGTACAATTGTTCTTCCTCATGGAACGGGCAAGAAGCTTAAAATCGCTGCCGTTGTAAGCGACGATAAAGTAAAATCAGCTAAAGAGGCAGGGGCTACCGCTGCTGGATTGGAAGACTTGATTGAAGAGTTCTCAAAAGGAAAATTCAACTACGATGTGATCATTGCTACTCCTGATGTGATGAAAAGTTTAAGTAAAGTGGCTAAAACACTCGGTCAAAAAGGTTTGATGCCAAATCCTAAATCAGGAACCGTAACAGCCGACGTTGAAAAAACCATCGAAGAATTAGGTCGTGGACGAGTTGAACTTCGAAATGACAAGCAAGGAAACGTTCACAGTTTGTTCGGAAAAGTTTCTTTCAAACAAGAAGAGCTTGAAAACAACCTAAAATCAATCCTTTCAACCATCCGAGAAGCTAAGCCATCGGGAATAAAAGGAACTTTCATCAAATCCATCACCCTTTGTACCACAATGGGCCCAGGCGTTCGATTGGATGTAAATGAAGTAATGGCTGATATTTCTAAATAAGTCTCTCAGGTGTCGAATCCTTGAGACTCGCACTTGCACTCGCACTTAATTATGAACGTACGTATTAAAAGAATCGACAAAACCCTCCCTCTGCCAGTCTACGAGACAGGTGGCTCGGTGGGTTTTGATTTTTTAGCACGCGAAAACACAACCATTCATCCCAACACCATCGAATTAATCCCTGCGAACGTAATAGTAGAATTACGACAGGGTTATTCACTCATCATCGCTTCCCGAAGCTCAACCCCACGAAAACACGGCCTCACCAAACCCCACGGCATCGGCGTGATCGATCAGGATTACTGCGGACCTGAAGACGAGATTAAAATCCAGATGTACAACTTCACTAAAGAACCCGTCATCATCCAAAAAGGCGCCAAAATCGCCCAAGGCCTATTCATGCGAGTCGATCAATGCAAATTCGAAGAAGTCGACGAGATCAAAAAAGAATCCCGCGGAGGTTTTGGAAGTACGGATGTTAAAGTGGGCGATGTGAAGGTGGTGGAGAGGGGGGTTGTGTAGGTTAAAAACTTCGTATAAACACTAGTTGTAGGTAGTAATAATAAGTTAAACCTTAGTATGTTGCTATTTTAGGCAGTGAATATATTCCAGTCTTTATGTTTTTAGTGTTAGCTGGCTTTCCTATTTTTTAATTACCCAAAAAGTTAAAAAGGTTAATATTGACAAAATTTTAAATACATTGTAGTATTATATACCTATGTCAAAAAACACCCCCTCCAAAAACCCTAGACTCCGCCAAATACTAGTCGCTACATGCATTGTTGCTGCAATAGCATGTGTGACAAAGATACGCGAAAGCATAAGCACCGGTATAGAAGGCTGTAACGACAAGTCAGGTCTGGTAATTAAAAAACCAAAAAAGCATTTCAAATCAACCAAAGTGCCTATTGATGAAACCGAGGAAAAAGAAAAAGCTTCAGAAAAAGAGAGAATTTTTGAATACATGAATCCTTTTGAAGGTGACGAATGTTATGATGACAGTGATTGTTTTGATATGGATCTTCCTATATGCCATAAAGGATGGTGTGAAGCACCCACTAAACCTGGAAGTCCTTGCCTGAAAGATTTAGATTGTAATGGCGAACTAATATGCAACAAAGCCAATCCGATTGATAGACATAGAGGAAGCTGCCAATTGCCACAGGAAGCTGGTGAACCTTGTTCAAAGAAATCAGATTGCGCACAGGATCTGACCTGTACCAATAAAAAATCATCTAAAAAGTTTTTTGGCATAGAAGGAACCTGTGAAGCACCTCGTGAAGAAGGGGAGAGATGCTTTAAAAACAATGAATGTGAAGGAGGTCTCATTTGCTCAGACCATGAATGTAAGGCAAAACAGGAAACAGGCAGTCTTTGCGAAACGGAACATTCAGAAAACTACGATAATTATAGTCCACACGCTGATTGTGCAGATGGATATTTATGCAATGACAAAATAACCGATGAGTACGGTCGATCTACCTGTCAGCCAGTAGAAACTCCGGGAAGTAAATGTTACGAAGGTCCTTGGGGAACTAAATTAGACTGTCCGGAAGGTCAAACATGCCATTCCGATTCATATAATAACTTCTGGGGCAGCTGCGCGCCGATTTCAGAAGAAGATGAAAGCTGTGAAGCCGATGACGATTGTTTTGGAGACTTAAAATGCAGAACCGAAACTGGTTCCCGGACTAAAAGCTGTCAGCAGCCAATTCAGCAAGGAAAACCCTGCAACCAGGAAACGAACTTTTCAGGCTGCGATGACGGCCTCGTTTGCATGAATAAAAGTTCAACTTGTGAACCGCCAAGCAAGGAGGCAGGAAGCGCCTGTGCCGACAATAATGAATGTGGGCAAGGTCTGAGCTGTCAAGAATGGGAAAATCAGTGTCAACCAAAACAAGGTGAAGGCGGACTCTGTTATGACCACGCGGATTGCAAACAAGGTCTAGCTTGCGGAGACACTGCCGATAATTCACCTGTATCCACCTGCTTTGACCCAAATAATGTGGAAGAGCTCAACTGCCACAATTATGATGACGAAAGTTTAATGGCTCTTAAACAGGAAATAATTGAAGTGGATGTTCAATCAATAATCGAGGAAGCTGGAAAGCACAAAGCTTACTTTTTGCAGAACCTTTTTGGGGTCGTTCCAATAATTAAGTACCGAATTTATAGTATAGAGAACCCGGAACACATAAGAAACGAACTTTGTGTGGGTCTCAACAACTTAAATATGGATCTGAATTACTCAGATCAGCTACCAATCATTATTGAAA
>DAOWGG010000122.1 GCA_030637565.1 Candidatus Peregrinibacteria bacterium
GGGGGCTTTTTTTAATTGATTAACTTTTCTCGTCTGGGGCGTAAATGTAGTCGTAGTTCTTTTTGTCGTACCTGAAGAGTTCTTCGTCTTTAAAGAATCGAGGAACTTCAACGCTAGCGGTTTCTAAGCTATCAGAAGCGTGTACCAAATTACTTTGAACACTCATCGCCAAATCCCCACGAATGGTTCCTGGTTTCGCTTCGCGAGCATTGGTGATTCCACAAAGGATTCGAACCACTTCAACCACATCTTTTCCTTCCCAGCATTGAGCGATTACGGGGGTGCTTTTCATAAAATTAGCGATCCCTGCAAAAAATGGCTTATCAACCAAATGAGCGTAGTGCTCAGCTAAGATAGTATCGTCGAGTTGAATCATTTTGTTGCCAGCCAAAGTAAGACCTTTTTTTTCAAAATAACGCATTACCTCTCCAACCATTCCACGTTGGACAGCGTCTGGCTTTATAAGTACAAGTGTTCGTTCCATATTTTTGTAAGGATTAAGAATTAAGGGCTAAGGATTAAGCCTTAGTAATGTAATAAATTTGCAAGATGCTCTTTATCGGAATAAGGGCCGATAAGGGCTAGTCGAAGGTTTTCTTCTTTAAAGAGCTCTTTGGCTAAGCGCAATATATCGTCGGCAGTCACCGCATCGATTTTTTTCATCACGTCCTCCACACTATCGATCGATGGATACATAAGTGCCTGTTTCCCCATTAAATGAGCGTATTCCTCACTGTCTTCCAGACGAAGGGTTATTTTTCCTTTCATGAATGCTTTGGCTTTTTTAAGCTCATTATCGCTTACTGGCGCTTCGGTAATCTTTCGGTATTCTTCGATGATTGCTTCAATCGCCAAATCGATTCGCTTTAGATCCACACCAGCAGAAGTTGAAATAGTTCCAGTATCAGTATAGTCGTCTGTCGTCGTTCGAATGTAATAGGAAAGTCCTTTCGCCTCACGAACATTCGAGAACATTCGAGAGCTCATATTCCCCCCTAAAATCACGCTCATTATTTTTTCGGTGTAATTGTCATCGTGCCGAGCAGCCACTCCTTCGACTCCTACAATAATATGAGCTTGTTCGGTTTTCTTGTTTTGTAAAATCACACGCTCATTGGCATCTATCTTCTGATATTCCGCTGGATCGATTGATCGTTTTCCATCTTCAAAAGAGAAATATTTAGTGGCCAATTCTAACGCTTCTTCTTGTGTGATGTTTCCGGCTACACTGATGATTGCGTTATCGGGCGTGTAGAGCGCATTTTTATAATCTACGATCTGATCGCGCGTGAGATTTCGGATGATATCGGGTTCGCCGATCTGATCCCATCCCATCGCCTGATCCCCAAACATCAATTTTTCAAAATCCCAACCCACTTGGTACATCGGCGTATCCTGATACATATTGTATTCCTCTAAGATCACCCCTCGTTCTTTATCGATCTCCTCCTGAACAAATGTTGCATTGAGCATCATGTCGCCGATTACGTCGAAAGCAACTTCTTTTTGATCGGAAGAAAGTTTTACATAATAACCCGCGTATTCTTTACCAGTGAATGCGTTGAAATCTCCTCCGACTGAATCGATGGCGGATGCCACTTCAGATGCGTTTTTGTAGCGCTCTGCTCCCTTAAAGAACAAATGCTCTAGAAAGTGAGAGATTCCGTTGATTGCTTTGTGCTCGTAACGTGAGCCCGCCCCTACCAAACAAAGCACGGTGACTGATTTTGTGCCTTCAATGGGGGTGGTGATGACTTTTAATCCGTTAGGAAGAGTGGTTGATTGATGCATTTTTTCAGTTTTTAGTTGGCAGTTTTCAGTTGGTAGTTGACTGCGATCCGCAATCCGAAATCCAACAAGAAGGAGCATAACGAAAAAGACTTTGTGATTCAAGGTGGAAATTTTTATATAGGAAAGAAGACCGACGGCTCCGCACGAGTGTGCAGAGTTGTTCCGTCGGTCTTCGTTTTGGTTGGATTCCCCTCTTTTTACTGAAGGGTTAGGGTGTGAGCCTCGGTTTCGCCGAAACTATTCACCACATCAGAGCCATAGCCGTACTGCTGGTCGATGACCTGCAAACTGGATCTCCAGGATAGGTAAAGCTGGATGGTTTCCTCTGCCTGTCCTCCGACAATATCGCCCCGAACGTAGAAGTGTTTGGTTTGATCGGCCGGAGCAACATAGGGCGCACTCAGAACGAAGCGCAACTGATCCCCTTCGAAATAAGGTGTCGCGGCAACCTCGTCTGTGCCCCGAAGCAGGCGCAGATTCTGCAACTTGCTGGACTGCAGACTACCCCCTTGATTCAGAACGATCTCATGGATAGCACAGTCGTTTGGAGTACAAAGCAACTGAAATGCTGCGAGTTCGGCATCCTGACTGTTGATTTGTGGATTTACCGGCCTACTTCCTGCTGAAATAGTTGCCGTCCCCACACTCACATTACTCACTGTGAACGTATTGCCAACCACTGGAAAATCACCCGATACCGCTACGGCGTTGGAAATGATGTCGGCTGGAGTGGCAATGTAAAAATAATGCTGATTGCCCGCGATTGCTGCATCTGAAACATCTCCAATCAAATGCACCGTCTTGGTGGTATCGACTTCGGACAAAGGTCCGGAGGGGAAAGTGACCGTGTTTGTGGCCTCGTTAATTCTGAACCCGAGGGCAATCGGATTTCCATCCGAATAATAGAGGTAAAGATAATCCCAATCATTGGAATTCCCCACCCCACCACGAGTAATGACGAGATCCTGAACATATACGGTTTCATTGTATCCGGTGAAGTCGAATGACGCCAAATGGACATTAGTAGCCGCTTTCGGCAGGGTTGAGGAAGGAGGGGTATCGGAGTTCAGTGACACCTCAAGACTTGAATTCGGATAAACCACCGGATCCTCTGGAAGTGTCGTCGCCCGCCAGAGCACTTCATTCATGAAGCAGTTGGTCGCTGTCTCGGCCGGATGAAAGAGGCCATCCGCCGAAGACGTGAACAGGCCCTGATTGTAGGCCGTCAGGACATAGTTGTGAAACCATGTACTGGTTGGCACGTCCGGAAACGGTGAAGCGGGTGACAGAGTGGTTGGCACCGCGAAGGCATTCACCACAATCTTGATCATAGCCGCCCTGTTCACGGTGTCGTACGGACCAAACATGCCAGTCAGATTGCCTGCGGCATCGGTGTAACCGGAAACGATTCCGAGTTGTACCGCTGCCTCGACATAATGGTAGAACGGCGCGTCCGTTGGTACATCGTCAAATGTCGGCGTCGTCGGCGCCTGATAGTCGGCCAGGCCGTCAATCGCCGAGATCACAGCTGTAACAAATTCAGCCCGATCAATGAAAGAGCATTCCTCTTGCGACAACGTATTACTGCAAACGCACATCCCGCCGGAGCAGGTGTGCGTGTCGTAATCGGTGCACCCTTCGGTGCAATCGGTGTCGAGGTCGCAGCCGCGGTCCTCCTGAATGTCGTTGCAGTAGCAACGGCCTTCGGCGGAGCATACGACGCTGTCGTAGCCAAAGCACCCCTCGTAACAATCAGTGTTGGTTTCGCACTGAACACTGGAGGCAACGGTGTCATCTCCGCAACCCATCGCCAAAAGGCAAAGGGCCATGGAAAGGATTGTGAATGTCTTGTTCATTTTCTTCTCTCCTTCTGAAAAGGTTGGAAAACTTGCACTGAGGGGAATCCATTTCCCCACCAGTCATCTCACTACGAAAAACTAATCTCCTTTGTGAATTCTGATAGAGGGATGTCCTCAGTACAAACCCTGTAATATTAAGGATCAAAAAACGAGTGAAAGCACTATATTACTTTGTCGTAAAAAAATCTATATTATTTTATAATATATAGTGCGTTTTGTCAATCTATTTTGTTGTGTATTTTCGACAACATAAAATAGCCTTTTTTCGCATTGTTGTACCAATTTTGTATACAACATGGACAGGCTGTCAAAAGTTGAACACAAATTTTGTTATTGACCAAAAAATGTATTCAGCTTAAATTGAAGTTGTAAGGAGACAAAAACAAAAAAACAAAAATGAAAATCTGTAAAAAAAATAATTCAGCTTTGCGCACTGCTATCTACCTAATTTGTGAGTGCCATGACTGATTTTTTGCATATTCCAGTGCTTCTTGATGAAACGATTGATCTTTTAAATCTTCGAGCTGACAGCAATGTAGTGGATTGCACCCTTGGACTTGGCGGTCATTCAAAAGAAATTCTGAAAAAAATCCCCAAAGGGAAA
>DAOWGG010000056.1 GCA_030637565.1 Candidatus Peregrinibacteria bacterium
AAGGTGATCTTTCTGAAGATTTTGAGGCAATGGCCACTAATTTGATTAATGCTGATCCCGAAATTAATCGTGCAACCTTGTTGTTGTCGGGTAATTTTGAGGGGGAAATTACATCCGTTAAATTGAATGAGGCTTATATTAACGCAGAGCGTGCTGCTATTCTGCAGATGGCCGATGATATTGTGACTCGCACTCTTCATGACATGGCACTTTATGCTTCTGTTTGGCAGTTCCCTGTGGTTTTAGTGCCCCTTGCTTTTAATGATGTTGGACAAGAGACCATTATTCTTCGCCCTGTTGAATCCATTGATGCGATGAGTGCTTCCGTTGGCAAGCTTCCTCAGGAATTTTATGACAAGGTGTCCAATGAGATTTTGAAAGATGAGCGGATATCAGCAGTTTTACTTGATATTACCAATAAGCCGCCAGGGACGATTGAGTGGGAATAGGAGTTTGTCATTCCCGGCTTCGCGGGAATGACAAAAAAAGAATTTTATTGCTTTTTACAGAGAGAATCAGTAATATAAAAAGCCCTAATTTCATTTTGTGTCAAAGAATCCAGATTTAGACAAATTGGTTGAGAAAGCGCAAGGGGGTGATACCCACGCTTTTACGGATATTTATGATGAGCTGGTGAAGCCTGTTTATCGCTATATTTACTATCGGGTAGAGCAGGAGGTGGCGGAGGATTTGACTGAGGATACCTTTTTAAAAGTGTGGCAGAATTTGAAAAAATATAAGAAGGGGGCGAATCCATTTTCGTCGTGGGTGTTTCGAATTGCTCACAATTTGGTGGTGGATCATTATCGTAAGCACAAGGCTATTGCAGAAATTGATGAGCGGGTTGCAGACACTCAGTTGCATAGTGATCCACAGGGGCAGACAGATTTAAAGCTAACTCAAGTTCGTCTTCGAAAGGTGATTCGAAAGCTACCCGATAACTATCAGCAAATTATTATTTTAAAATATATTAATGAGCTTAATAACAAAGAGATCGCATCCACTATTGGTAAATCGGAAGGAGCTGTTCGCACGCTTCAATTCCGGGCGCTCGAAAAGCTAAAAGGTTTACTTGGAAATGATTCTGACTTTTAGCGTAACAAACAGGATTCTTTTACGTTATAACTATTGACAGGGTGTCTAATTGAGTCGCAAGTGCAAGTCTCAAATGAATATGGACAAATGTCTAACTATAATAAATGCAAGATTTAGAACGACAGCTTAGGGGGCTTAAAAAGCCAATGCCAAGTGCAAAATTTTGTCGTCATGCAAAAGGTCGTTTGATGCACAATATTATTTTGAACGAACGTGAATCTTGGTTGGCTAAACTACTTAATAAAATGACTCCGGTGAATCCATCGAGTCATTTTGTTCGTTCGGCTCGCATTCGTTTACTTCAGCGCATTTCGGTTGCGAAGCAACCAGTTTTAAATTGGTTGGTTTTTGCAAAGCGCTTAACCGCTTCTACTTTGGCGATGGCTATTGCGGTAACCACCACGCTCTTTTTTGTGGGTACTAAACAGCCCGTGAGTGCGGCAGACAATACTTATCTAGAGGTTTTATCAGGTTCTGTTTCAGTTAAACACGCTGATCGATTGGCTTGGGATGTTATTCCTGAACAAATTGAGCTTTCTGCTGGAGATTTAATTAAAGTGGACGATGGGGGAAGTGCGGTGATTCGTTTTTTTGATGATAGTGAGCTTCGTTTGTCCGAAAATTCTCTTCTTTTATTAAGCCGTCTAGAAATCAGTCCTGGTTATGCTCGCCAGGGGGTGATTGAGGCTTCTTTGCACAATGGCCGTGCATGGGTTCAAACTTTAAATGTAGACGATGGTCATGCGAGCTTTTCTTTGATTACTTCCGATGCCATTGTTTCTACTCAAAAAGCTTCTTACGATGTTTCGGCTCCCTTGTTTAACCCGACGTCTCTTCGTGTATTTAAACATGGGGTTGATGTAAAGGTTTTACAGCAGGAGTCTCGTGATGTGGTAGCAATGGGTAAATTGAACTCCCTTCAAAAGACAACCTTAAAAGCTGCGCAAATAGGTCAAAAAAGCAATGTGTTGTCTGATTATGCAGCCTTGCTTAGGTTAGAAGACTCGGATCATGATGATTTATGGGTGCTTCAAAATTTAGAATTGGATCGTGCCCATTTAACCGAGCTTCGAGAAAGGGAGTTGGTTGCTTTGCGTTCGACAGCAGGGAGTTTGCCTGGAGATGTTTTTTATCCCGTTGAACGGGCAGCAGAGCGTTTGAGTTTGGTTTGGCATTTTGGAGAAGAGAGTCAAGCTGAAGCCCAAATTAAAATGGCTAATCAGCGCCTTCAAGAATCTATTGTTTTAATCGAAAGAGGAGATACGGACGCAGCACGTTTAGCTCTTATGGAATACCAAACGATTGTTCGTAAGCTTGCTCAAGGAAAAGAAGAGGAGGTTGCAGGTCATGATCAATTGGTTAATCGTATGATTTCTACCCATCAAAAAACATTGATTGCAGCATTGCCAGGAGATTCTCAGATTGGCATTGTGAAGCAAGCTCTTGATGAGGCTGAAGAGCTTTTGGCTGAGGACTCAGAGCGTACCGAGATTCGTCTTCAAAATGCAATTGAAAATCTAGTTCATGTTCAGGATTATGTTGATTCAGGAGATCTAAATGCAGCGAAGCAAGTTTTAGTGGATCATGAAGTCGCGACAGCAATTTTATTGAATGAGGCTAGTGAAATTGAAAATGATGATGAGAAAAAAGTATTTTATGAGAGAATTTTAGAATCTCAACAAGAGGAACAGCGTTTGCTTGCTGAAATCACTCG
Organism: Candidatus Peregrinibacteria bacterium; assembly: GCA_030637565.1. Classification (GTDB taxonomy): domain Bacteria; phylum Patescibacteriota; class Gracilibacteria; order UM-FILTER-43-11; family UM-FILTER-43-11; genus DAOWGG01. Next base: position 2,810 of record DAOWGG010000056.1, read on the forward strand.
TCGTTTGGTTCAAAAAAATGCTGAAGATACTCAATTGGCTTCGTTGGTTCGCAATGCGGATAAAAACCTCGATAACAATATTCGCTTAACCGCGTCGCTAGTTCGTCCTTTACTTCCCGATGTCACTCTTTATGAGGTGGTTCGATTGCCAATTGATGAAAAAGTTCATGAGTTTGTTGGGAAGGTGAATATTTACAGTAGTTATACTGGGCAAAAGAATCAAATTGCTCGTTTGCTTAAAGACTATCCTCAGTATGCGCGTGATATGGAATTTTTAACTAAAGTTCGTGTTAAGCTCGATCCTCGTGCACAGGATGTTATTAATGCTCAAATTTTACAGCTCAAACGTCAGCTTATTGAGTCAAAGAATAAGCGAGTGGAAGTAAAAATTAAGCGAGCGATGGAGTTGAGGGATTAATTTAATTACTAATGGCTAATGACTAATTACTAATGATTGGTTTTTTTGGGTAGGGAGAAGAGCCGTCGTCCGTTGCGCATGTGCGCGTGGACGACGGTCTCTTCAATGGTGCCCTCTTGTGCTAGTCGGGTTTGTCCAAGACGTTCCGACTCTTCAGGTATTCGACCAGTTCTTCGAGCGATTCGAAGGTCTTGTCGGAGTCCACCATTTGTCGGCTGAACAGCTCTTCGGCCAGTGCTTGCAAGAAGCCATCAAGATTCCCGGTTTCCTTCGACAGAAGGTCTTCGAGTTCCTTCAGGGTTTTCAACTTGTTCTTTCGAAGGGCGAGTAGCCGTGGGATTCCGTCTCGAAGGGCTATCGCAATCAGGATCATCCAGAGGATGTCCCACTTGGTCGTTTCCTTCTTTTCCTCTCCGAGGCCGAGTTCATCTTCGATGCGCTTCAGTCGCTGTTCCAGGTCGGGGGACGTTGGAGTAGCGGTGTTGGGCGTAGCGGGGATGGCGGCTGGAGCAGGTGCCGGAGTGGGTGCTGGAGCAGGTTGCTTCTTCTGCTTCCTCTTCTGCTTCTTCTTCGGTTTCCTCTTCTACTTCTTCGGTTTCTTCCTCTGCTTCACCTTCTGCTAATGCTTGTTGAACTGCTCCGAATCTTCCTATACGCCGGCCTATTATTGACAAATCACGAATAGCTCTACGTCTTTCTGTTGCAGCTAATTCTTGTACTGTTAATGTTAAATCTTGTATATCAAGATCATTTACCGGAGCTTTTTCTTCTTGTGTTGGTGGAGTTGCACTACGCTTTTCTTCTACCAAAGGAGTATGCAATTCTTCCCACTCTTTTTTATAATCTTTCAACATGTTTAGTGCTTCCCTTTGGTCTTTAATTGCTTGCTTCACAGCATTATTCCTTTTTACTGTTTCTTCACACGCTATTTTTGTTTTATCAAGTAGCATACGCAGTCTACATTGTCTTCCCATAAGTGATTGTACATCATCATTTAAATTTCTCATTTGACGTCTTTTCCTTTTCAAATCTCGCTTTATTACCCTATGAGCACGATAACTTTCCATTAATTCATATTGAATGTCTTGCAATTCCTCTGTTCTTTCTTCTACTAACGCATTTGATAAAAGAGGTTTTCTACATAAAGCACAAGTTTCTTTTCTACTTAACCATTTGAAGAAACAACCACTGCAATACGCATGATTGCAAGGTGTTATTACTGTATTTTTTAAATCTAAATCTGTATAACAAACGGAGCATTGTTTTTCAGCAGGTTCTGTTTGTGTTTCAGTAGTTAGCGA
>DAOWGG010000090.1 GCA_030637565.1 Candidatus Peregrinibacteria bacterium
CCGATCGAGGCAACAGGTCGTCCATCATAAATAACTAAAAAGCGCGTGATGCCTCCTTCAGCAGGAGCTTCGTAAACAATCGCTGCATCTTCCAATCCTGTCTGCTGATGCCGAATGGGAGTGTAATTTTCAACAACAATCGCAATCGGTTGATTTCGACTGATGTTTTGCTCAAGTACTTCGCCGTTTAAATAAGATTCCTCTGTTTTGATAAGAAGTGAAAAGTCCTCTTTTATATCATGAACTGACCCTTCATAGACACCTTTTTCATCCAAAATAGTCACTTCGTACTGCTTGTTTTCAATGGAGTGAACAATAAGACCGATTAAGAATCGAACCACCAAAAAAGATACAATCAAAACGATAGCGAGCACAGCCCAAAACCAAGGTTTAAAAGGCATCTTTTTCTGAAGCTGGTGGATGAGTTTTTTAAAGTCCATAATTTCAAAATTGTAGGGGCGATTCATGAATCGCCCCTACAATAATTATTCAGCTTTTGCCTCACCTTCAGCACCTTCAGCAGGAGCCTCACCTTCAGCACCTTCTGCAGGAGCCTCACCTTCAGCACCTTCTTCAGTAGTCGTTGTCTCTTCTTCAACTGCTGCACGAGGAGCAGAAACCGTCAAAATATTAATATCCTCTGCATCCAAAATCTTAATCGTGTCAGGCACTTTAATGTCGCCAATGGTCAAAGAGGTGTGGAAATCAACCAATGGGCTGATGTCTACTTCAATCTCATGAATCAGATCTTTAGGTAAGCATTCAACTTCAATGGTTTCCTTGCTTTGAATCATTACACCAGCAAGGTCTTTAACAGCAGGAGCAACTCCAACAAGAACCAATGGTACTTGGGTGGTAATCGCTTTACCCATTTGTACAGCCATCACATCCACATGAATTATCTGATCGCTAACAGGTTCGTATTGAATATCTTGAACCAAAACAGGGAACTCCTCTTCTTTTTCGTTTTTAAAATACATAATAGTACTTCGACCTCCTTGTTCGTAAGCACGTCGAAAGTCTTGGTAGTCAACCGAAAATCCATGATTTTCAACGCCCTTTCCGTAATATGCCATAGGAATACGATTGGCAGAACGAGCTTCTTTAGCGGTGGCATAAACACCTTCGGTTACATCTAATATAATTTTTTCCATTATAATAATGAATTAATGAATTAAGGACCTGCCTACCGGCAGGCAGGTTAAACTTTTTTAACTTTAGCGAGTTGATGGACAATATCCGTTCGGGTAATAATTCCGACCAATTCGTCTTTTTTATTAACAACAGGGAGGCGATTGATTTGTTGATCTGACATAATATTCAACATTTCTTGCAGAGTTGTATTCTCCTGAATGGTAACAACAGAATCAAACATTAGATCTTTAACGGTTTCAGCACATTGATCCTTTAAATGCTCATTAAAGTCTGCAACATTATCCAGATAAACAATTCCTCCAAGTAGATTAATAGAGCGAGGAGCTTGAAGTGTTGTGAAGTGTTTAATAAGGTCAGCTTCAGTAATGATTCCCACTACATGATTCTTGTCGTTTACAACGGGGACGCCTAAAATACCACTTTCATCCAATAATTTAAAGATTTGTTTAATCCCCTCGTTTTCCTGAACCGCAATAACTTCTTTGGTCATAAATTCTTTCGCTTGTTTTTTGAGGATTTTATCCATAATAATTTATAGTGTGATCTAGATTAATAATGTGGGTGAGATTTACTTCTCGAGTGGCAGGGCCAGCCGTAGCTCGTAGAGCGAAGGCTGGTGCCGCGAGTGGGAATCGAACCCACACTCCCGAGGGAACAAGATTTTAAGTCTTGCGTGTCTACCAATTCCACCATCGCGGCGCAAAGATCAATTAAACATGCCAAGCATCAGAGTGATGCACAGCCCGATTATTTTAGACAATTTGACCACTTAACACAAGCTTTTTTTAGAGATCTGAGCTTAGAGTTTTTACTTCCTGTTTCTCAGTAATAATGTATAATCAAAACCTAAAAAATCTCAAATATGTTGTACAAATGGGACATCGTTGGACATGAGAATCAACTCGATCAGATTGAGAGAGAAATCAAAGAAGATAATTTGAGTCATGCTTATTTATTTTCTGGAACGAAGCAGAGCGGTAAATTTAGTATTGCCAAGGTATTATCCATGATTCTTCAGTGCCCCAATAATTTTTGCCACACTTGTAAAGATTGTGAATCAATCAAGTCAGGGTCTCATCCGGATACAATCTTAATGGAAGACGATGGGGTTTCAATTAAAATCGACGACGTTCGTGAATTAGTTCGTAAGACAAACTTAACTAGTCAGGGAAAATATCGCATTGTGGTTATTGAAAACATAGAAAGAATGCCAACAGAAGCACAAAATTCATTCCTAAAAACACTCGAAGAGCCTTCTGGTAAAACCATTTTCCTATTAACCACTAGTCAGCTCGACCAAGTCCTCTTAACCATCCAGTCCAGAGTACGTCATTATCATTTTTCAACAGTGGATGACAATATTTTAGCCGATTATTTACAAAGCACATTTGGACAACGGGCTGAAATGACAGAGGTAGTGACAATGGCGCAAGGGCGTCCAGGCCTCGCCATATCTCTCATGAAAGATTCAGAGGCTTTTAGCTATCAAAAAGGGCTTTATCATCAAATTGAAACCTTTTTAAAAAAGAACGATTTATCACAAAAATTCTCATTTGTAGAAGGAATTGAAAAAGACGCTGAAAAAATTGAACTTTTTCTAGATGCTTTCACTCGTTATTTAAGAAAGCTGATTTTTGATTTTACCCACCAAAAAGATCATCCGCTTAAAAAGCGTTTTAGTTTGAAAGCAATTGTGAATTTGTTTGATGTTTTAGAAAAAACTCGCTATTTTATAAAGCGCAATGTCAACAAAAGGCTCGCTCTAGAGAATTTGTTGATCCAAACCGAAAAACAAAAATAATTACAAATGTTACAAAATCAATAAGCCTTGTAACAGAAAAGCAGTTGTAGTTATTAATTTTTTATAATCAGAAAATGCCTCAGCTCTATATATTCATCATCACGTTAGCCGCCATTACGATTATTATTTCTCGTCGAAGTCATATTTTTAGTCGAGATAAGCAATTAAAATTCCGAGAAGAGGTTTCAAAAAAAGTAGATGAATTGCAGAAAGAGCGCCAAGAAACAGAGCATCAGCGGTTTAAAGATATTCATTTAAATGAACAGAAGAATAAAAAATATGATTTTTCACAGTTTAAAATAACCCTCAGAAAAGCTGATATGGCCATGGCAAAAGCACAATGGAACGAAGCAAAGAAATGTCTTATACAGTCATTGGCCTTAACCCGAGACGAATTCCCCATCTCCTTAAAGCTCGCAAAGGTATATATGGAAAGTGGTGATTTAAAAAGATCCGAAGCATTGTATAAACGATTATTAGACGTTGATAAAAATCAGCCTGCGATTTATGAGAATTTGGCAAAAATTCACTCTAAAAAGAAGCGTTACAAAGAAGCGATAGGAGCCTATGTCCAATCAATCGAGTTGGATTCATCAAACGACAGATCTTTAATCGGACTGGGAAATCTTTATCAAATGCTCATGCGACATTCTTTGGCAGCAGAGTGTTTTAGGCGGGCGGCAGAGCTAAAACCACGTGAAGTACAATATCTTTTCTTTTTGGCCGATGCTTGTAAAGCTGCTGAGGATTATGAAAATGCTCTTTTTACTTACGAAAAAATATTGACGGTAGAGCCTTATAACGAAAAAGCACAAAATTCAGCGCAGGACGTTCGGATCAAAATCAATGAAATGGAAAAGGCAATAGTGATCTCTTAATTTAACAATTTAAAAAATAATCAAACACTATGGAACACTTTGGTGATCGTTTATCGAATCGGATTCAAAAACTTTCAAACCCTACTGTAGTTGGTTTAGATCCACGGTTAAGTCAAATCCCTTCTTTTATTAAAGAGGTAGCTATTAAAAAACACGGAGGGGAAAACCTAGAGGCAGTTGCCGCCGCGATTATTATGTTTAACGTAGGAATTATTGAAGCCGTTGCCGATATCGTTCCTGCAGTAAAGCCACAAATTGCTTTTTATGAACAATACGGTCATGCGGGCTTGTTCGCCTATGAACAAACCATTAAATATGCTCAGGAAAAAGGAATGATCGTAATTGGAGATGCAAAACGAAACGACATCAGTTCAACCGCCGAAGCTTACGCCAATGGTCATTTGGGTGAAGTTGATGTTTTTGGAAAGCTATTAACAACTATCAATGCAGATTCGCTAACCGTAACTCCTTACTTGGGGTCCGACGGAATCACCCCATTCACTAAGGTTTGCCAAGAGCACGGACGAGGAATTTTCGTTTTAGTCCGCACTTCCAACCCATCAGCTGATGAAATTCAGGGGCAGGCTGTCGGAGATCACCTTCTCGATGAAGAAGTGGCTTCTTTAGTGGAAGGTTGGGGTCGTGATTTAATTGGAGATACTGGTTACTCATCTGTCGGCGCAGTGATTGGGGCAACTTATCCCGAAGAGGCGCGAACACTTCGAAACTTAATGCCAAATCAAATTTTCCTTGTTCCTGGTTATGGAGCGCAAGGCGGGGGAGCCGAAGATGTAAAACCGTGTTTTCACGATAACGGAACGGGGGCGATCGTTAATTCATCTCGCGGAATTATTTTTGCCTATCAAAAAGACGACAAATGGAAAGAAGAGCAGTATCACGAAGCCGCTCGTGAAGCCGCATTGGCAATGAAAGAAGATTTAGGAAAATTATTCGGATAGAATTTGACATAAGTCATCAAAAAGCTAAGAATCACCTCCATTTTAATTTTTTTGCTATGAGTAAGCTCTCCATCCATACCTTATTCGGTCAGTGTTTCGATGAACTTAGAAAAATCGATCGAGAGCATTCACCCATTGATTCTCAAAGCGATAAGGTTTCTATGTCGCGTCAAGAGATCGAGGTTATTTTAGATAAACTAACAAGTTTAGTAAAAGCTGAAAGGCAACAGGAAATCATCAATTGTATTGGAAGTGACTCTTTAAATAACGACGAAGTGTGGAGACTGGTTAGCCAATTTTATATTCAGATCGTTGAATTAAAAAAAAGTGTGCATGCCCAATGCGAAGAGTGCTTAGGTGGACTGACGAATGATATCCCCGACTTTACCCGAGCTAATCCTTACAAAATAGTCGACTTAGCTGAAAAAGATTGGAACGAAGCTGAAGATGATGATCTAGAACGATCCACCCTCGATGATGAAGATGAAGACGATGATGATGCATATGATGATATCGCATTGTAGAATTGTGAAAGAAAATACAACTAAATAACGTATAATAGATTGTAGATGCGTTAATCTCTTTTTATGGGACTTGTAAAATGCGATAAAAAATCCGATCAAAAACTCGTTGAACTAACTCTGAAAAATACGGATTATTTTGAGTGTCTGATGGAGCGTTACGAGCAAAAACTAACTCGTTATTTAAGACGAATCACTAATCTGGATCACGAAACGATTGAGGATTTGTTACAAGAAGCCTTTTTAAAAGTTTATAAAAATTTGAACGACTACAACTCAGACTTCTCCTTCAACAGTTGGATCTATCGCATCACTCACAATGAGGCAATCAGTTACATTCGAAAGCTCGATGTTCGTCCAAAAAGTGTACAGCTCGACAGCGACGAGGGGGTCAATTTTCTCGATGTTCTCCCAGACGATATTGATTTAAGAGAGGATTATGTAAAAAAGGAGCTCGCATTAAAAGTCCGTGAGCTCATCTTTCAGCTCCCGGAAAAGTATCGCTCAGTGTTGGTTCTTAAGTTTCTGGAGGAGAAAAGCTATGAGGAGATCGGCGACATCCTGCATCTTCCATCGGGTACTATCGCGACTCAAATCAATCGTGCTAAAGAACAATTTAAAAAGCTCGCTCAAAAAAACCACCTTAACAAATCTCAAACCTAATCATTATGTCTAATTTATCCAAATCCATTATAGACAAAATCAAAAAGGAAAAAGTAAAGCCAACTCCAAAGTGGGTGTTCTTACTTAAATATTCTGTTGTATGGGGGCTGTTTGTTACATCGGTTATATTTGGCAGTATTGCAATGAGTATTATCTTTTTTCAGTATCGGGATGCCACTGGGGATATTTACAATCAAATAGGAGATGGAGTGGTTGAATTCGTACTTTTAGCACTTCCTTATTTTTGGATTCTTTTGATGGTCGGGTTTTTAGCACTGGCTTATTATCATGTTCGACATACAAAAGCTGGGCATCGTTATAATGTGTTTGCCATCATCGGCTTAAGTGTGATTACCTCTCTGATTTTAGGATCTGCTTTATATGCCAGCGGATTCTCTGAAAAGCTGGAAAATCTATTTCAAGAGATTCCCCATTACGAAAGGCTTCATGTCGGAAAAAGAATACTGTGGCAACGGCCCAATGCAGGTCGCTTGGC
>DAOWGG010000151.1 GCA_030637565.1 Candidatus Peregrinibacteria bacterium
CTTTAATTATTTTTTCTGTAATACCGATCGGGACACTTACAATCACCACATCCGCCTTCTTGGCTAACTGTTGATTGGTTAGCTTGGTTCGCTTATCACTGATGATCACCGAATAACCATTTTTTTCAAAAAAATCAGTAAAATACTGACCCATTTTGCCATTACCGCCAATGATTCCAATCAGCTTTATCATATTTATCTTATATTCAAAAACACAACTCCCAAAAGAACCAAAACAATTCCTCCCATTTGATAAGGGCCAATCACCTCTTTAAACATAAAATGCCCTACAATCGCTACCAGAATCACTGAAATAGCAATCCACAAGATATTGGTCACCGCCATCCCTTCGTATTTTAAAGAAAGAGCAAAAAAGAACCCCGCCAATCCAAATCCAAGAACGGTACCCGCTAGATAAAGTGGATTTTTAGTAATATTCCACATTTTCCCAGACGTCACCGCCAAAAGATCTAAAAGATTAATCAGCGCAATGTAAATGTAAAACTTGGTCATGGTAAGTAGTGAGAAATGCGGTCCGAACGAAATAAGGCCGAATGGCCACAATGAAGTAAGGATGAATAACGTAGAAAAGTTTGTAGCAAAGCGAAAAACTTTTCAAGTGATTCAAGCATTTCCCTATTGCAAAAAAAATTAAGTACCTCAATTCTACACTAAGAACTAAAAACTACTTACTTGATTTTTTAGGTTTGTCAGATTTTTTCTCTTCGAGCTTTGGTTTTTCAGATTTCGAAGATTCGACTTTCGGTTTTTCAGATTTTGGTTTATCAAATTTCTTTTTATCCTCACCTTTATCAAACTTCTTTTTGTCGTCAGCCGATTCCGCCATCCAACGATTGATCTTATCTTCAACAATCTCACGAGTGGTACAATAACGCTCACGAGACAATCGAACAATCTTCTCGCGACGGTTTTCTTCGGGGTCTAAAACCGGAGGAGGAAATGTAGAAAGTGAGAAAGTTTTACTCGGCATCCCATCAATCATCAATTTGGTATAACAGTTATATTTTGGAAGCGAAATAATGTCATTCGGAAGCACTTCTTCAGAAAATTGACCTGAGAAATATTCCGCATCATCGAAACCAACCTGGAAATTCAGAAGTGTACCCACATTACCAAATACAGCGTCACGAACTTCATCGGGCATCTGAGCGATATACTGATTCGCCATGGTTAGATTCAGTTTATATTTACGAGCTTCAGAAAGAATTGTGGCAAAAGAATCGGTTGCGAAATTCTGGAACTCATCCACATACAAATAGAAATCTTTACGATCCTTTTCATCTATATCCGCACGGCTCATCGCATCCAACTGAAACTTCGTGATCAGCATAGAACCGAGTAAGCTGGAATTGTCTTCACCAATCTTACCCTTAGAAAGATTAATAATAAGGATCTTTCCTGTGTCCATCATAAAACGAATATTCACAGTGGATTTCACCTGACCTAGAATATTTCGAATCATTGGAGAAGAGAGGAATTGCCCCACTTTGTTTTGAATCGGAGAAATCGCTTCCGTTCGCATTTTGTCATTGAATTTTCCAAACTCATCGACCCAAAAACTTTTCACCATTGGATTGCTCACACCATTCACTACTTTTCGACGATATTCCGCGTCCACCAAAATTCGCATTATCCCGAGCATTGATGAATTAGGGGTTTCTGCAAGCGCCAATAAACAGTTTCGAAGAATGTGCTCTAAACGTGGGCCCCAGCTATCTGCATACATCTTTTTAAACACCCCAAGTAAGCCAGAGGCAATCAAATTTTGTCGATGAGGATCACCTCCTGATTCCAACATATTAAACGCGAATGGATGTGAGATGTCAGAAGGATCCAAAATCACTACATCATTGATTCGATGAGAAGGAACAAAGTCGATCACCGACTCCGCCAAATCCCCATGAGGATCAATCACCGCCAATCCCTTTTTCTGATCCACATCACTCTTAATCATATTTTCTAAAAGCACCGACTTACCCATTCCCGTTTTACCAATAATGTAAATATGACGACGTCGATCCACCGTTTTAATTCCAAAGCCTTGCTGAGCTCCACGAAAATTTGTTTTACCAATAATAGTTAACTCTTCATCAGGAACAATACCAACCAGTGGTAAATCGTGAGGCGGTTCCAAGCGACGAGAGTTCACCCAAAACACATTCGGAGTCCCAACATCTTTGGACGGCATATGATAGATAGTCGCAATCTCCTCAACATTTAAAATCATTGGATTCACCACTTGGCGCTGTTGATAACGACGAATCATCTGACGATTACCCTGAGTAATTTTTGAAATATCAAAACTATTCATATTCGGCATATTGAACTGGCTGAAACTACTCGCAATCTCATTCAATTTAATATCAGCCAAATCCCGATTCTCAGGACGAGGAATATAAACAATACGAATATTGGTGTCAAAAGAAAGCCGTGTCACCTTATCGACACCCGCCGAAATAGGGTCTTCACGATCATGAGTTCGACTCACCTGCTCATCCAAATCGTCGTCCCCCCCCTTACTTCCACCTAAAGAAAGTTCACCTGTTTTAAATCCACGAAGCATCCAAAACAATAAATAAAGTGGTGAGTAGTAAAAGCGCTTCCAAAATCCTCGTGCTAAATAAATTTTAGTGGCCATTTTATTGAGCCAAAAAGAATTACTAAAAAGACCTCCACTAACAATTTTTAAACATTTTAACCCTCGCTTTCTCCACCAGTCCCCCGTTGGTTCCATAGTAATTTGAATCCATGCCTGCTCATCCGTCGCATTAAGCTTAGAAAGCGTTGCAGTAATGCCAGCCAATGGCTCTGTCGCCAAGCGTGTCATCTTATCTTCAAATTGAGAATAACGTTTAAGAGGATAAATATAAGGATCTGTTAAACGAAGCTCTGCAGTAATGGCGGAGTCCATTGCTGAAGAAGAAGCTCGTGCATTTAAAGAAGCTTTTTGAGGTTCATATTCAACCAATTCAGAGGAATCTGAAACGGTAGAAGCAGTTGGATGAACCACTTCAAATAAATTAAAAGCCTCTTTTGAATAATCATCCACCTCCGAAATTTCTACATCTGGATATTGCGCATAAATCTGACTTTCAATCACATTTTTATACTTTCGCGGCGCCCAAACAAAAAACTGAATCAAATTATTCACCGATGCGATCTCAAGACTAATACGAGGCTTAGGCCGACCAAATAGGTAATCGACAAAGCCATAATTCTTTTCCAACCCATGAAGAGCTGAATAAATTTGCTCTGCTACAATTGGCCCACGCTCATTAATCTTCGAAACCGCCACACGTAAAACAACACTTTCAATCTTCCGATTGTTCGAACTTAATTGAAGAGCTCGGAAAAAGTGAAAAATAAGATAGAGAAAACTGATAGCCAGAACTGCAGTGAGAAAATTCATTTTAGGTTTGTTTTTAGAACAGACAAATAATAACGGAATTAGAGTGAAATGAATAGAATTTATTATTTCAATTTATTTTAGCATATTTTAATAAATTTGTCAATATATCAATCCATCTTTTTTTAAGATAAAATCAGAACATGAAAAAAGTGGCCATTGCACATGAGATGCTCACAAAATTAGGGGGTGCCGAAAGGGTTGTAAAAACCTTATCCGATTTGTACCCAAAAGCCCCCATCCACACTCTTTTTCACGATAAAAAGAAAATAAAGGATTGGTTTGGTGA
>DAOWGG010000159.1 GCA_030637565.1 Candidatus Peregrinibacteria bacterium
ATGCCCAAAGAATCTTTTTTGGAAGAGGTAAAAAGAATCGCCGATCGAATTTACCAAGAAAAATGTAATTTAATACCAGGGTTTTCTGATCTTATTAAAAAACTAAAAGCAATGGGGGTGCCACTAGGACTAGCTTCATCATCAATTCGAGAATGGATTGATATTGCAATAAAGAGATTTGATTTAGATCAAGCGTTCTCCGTTATTGTAAGCGCCGAAGAAATTGAAGGGGAAGGCAAGCCAGCTCCAGACATTTATGTTCACACCGCCAAAATATTAGAAGTAGCACCAACCGACTGCGGTGTAATCGAAGACTCAAAAAATGGAGTTCTCTCTGCCAAAGGCGCCAATATGTTTTGTATGGGATTCCGAAATGGATTCAACCAATCACAAGATCTCTCAAAAGCTGATGTAGAGATCCACGGATACGACGAAAAAAACATCCAACAAATTTTAGATTTCCTACAAGCTTAATCCTTAGTCCTTAGTCCATAATCCTTAGTCCATGAACAATTTTGCCGGCGACAAAAAAGTAGGTCATTCCATTCTTCATAACTTGGAACAAAAATTAGTAAAATGGGGAACTCCACGAATTCCAAAATACATTGAAACCTGGACGCTCACCTACATGACAGGAATTTGGTCGATTGGAGTATTGGTTTTTGGGTACCTAGCTCAGTTCAACATTCATTGGCTATGGGGAATCTCAGGAATGATTGTGTTGCAATATATAACCGATCTATTCGACGGAGCGGTAGGACGTCATCGAAACACAGGGCTTATTAAATGGGGCTACTACGCCGATCATTTTTTGGACTACATTTTTATGAGCTGCCTGCTCATCAGCTACTCATTCTTCATTCCCGATAAATTTGGAATTCTCTTCTTCCTAATGATGATTTACGGAGGATTCATGGTGAACTCGTTTATTCACTTCGCCGCCACTAACAACTTCGAAATCAGCTACTTCGGCTTCGGCCCCACAGAAGGAAGAATTGGATTTATCACCGTAAACACCATGATGATTATTTTTGGAAAAGTCTTTCTATCCCAATTCCTCCCCCACTTACTCGCGGTAGCTTTTATTGCCCTTTGTGTAGTGGTCTATCGGAATCAGAAAATTCTGTGGGAAGTGGATATGAGGAATAAAAAGAAATAATTTTCTTTCTTCCCTTTCTTTTATATATTTTCTTTGCCCTTCTTTCTTAATCCCCGCAAACCCCAAGAATGAAGGGGTGCATGCGCACAAAGGAAAAGGATCTATTTAATATGCAATCTCCTCAAAACCAAATAAGCAATCGCCCGCCCATTGGAACGAACGATAAACCAATTGGCTTTTAAGCAAAATAAGATTGTTTGAAAGTAGCTCAGCTTTTTATCTCCCCACTTTAAAACAATCGCCTCTTCAAAGAGCTCAAAATCAGAAGGACGTAAATTCCCCTTCGTATAATCAAGCTTCAAACGAATTAACTGACTTAAACGATGAGTGAATTCTTCCAGAAGTACTTTTTGATTCCTCTCGATCTTCTCTGAACGCTCCATCTTCTGATAACTCGCCACAGCGGTAAGTAAAGCATCCACTTGATAAAGCAAAGCCTTCACCGCGTATCCAATACCTTTTTTAGGTGCCACAGAAGAAATAACAAAACCAATCAAGCTAAGAAATTGCGGAGCAGTGCCCAAACGAAGACGATCTATAACCGTAAGCTTAATCTCAATCTCCTTTCGAACATCGCGACCATAAAGCACAACCCCTTCTTCTTTAAAGCGAAGAAATACGGATCGTTGAGGAATGAGCAAACTTTGCCCAATTTTAATCAAAGGATTATCTGAATGAAGCTCTCCGTTCTTCCAATCAATTTCCCCTTTTACAAAAACAAACACGGGAACATACAAGAAAGATGACTGCTCCAATTTTTCCAAAACATTCGTAATCGCATTGCGTTTTTTTGTTTTTGAAACCGAGAGAGATTTTTCAAATTCAAGAAGAGGATAACGCTTGGATATTTTCCAAAAAATCTCTGTCGCCTTCTTCTCAATCGACTTTCGATCTTCTTCTTTAAAAATCTGAAGTACAATATCCACATCACTCTTCCCAGGAACGAACTCCTTTCGAACCGCCGAACCGTAGATGATGACAAAATCGAGCTGATCCCCCACCTCCTTCGCCACTTCATCACGAAAGTCATAAATAAACTTCCACACCACTTCTTGTGCCTGTTGTTTAGTAAGTTTTTGTTTCATATCTCAATTAATTTGATTCGAATTCATTATAACCAAAAGAGATTTAAAGAAAATAGATATGAGACGAAAAAAGTTCTAATTGAGTTGATACTGAATAGGTTTTATTAGAATGGGGGTAAATGTGAGGCATCAAAAAAATTCTGACCGGAGCGTATAAGTATACGCGAGGATCAGAATTTTTTTATAACGAAGCAGATGCCCCCATTCTAATAAAACCTAGAGCATTTTGATTTCAATGTCGACACCAGCTGGCAGCGCTAGATTAGAAAGAGAATCAATAGTGGTTGCTGTCGTTTCACGAAGCTCAATCAATCGTTTGTGAATACGCATTTCAAACTGCTCACGAGCATCTTTTGCTACAAAGGTAGATTTATTAACCGTGAACTTTTTGATCTTAGTAGGCAAAGGAATTGGCCCAGCAATAATAGCCCCACTACGTTCGGCTGTCTCGATAATCATTTTTACTGCTTTATCAATCACGGTGTGGTCAAAAGCTTTTAAAGTAATACGGATTTTCTGCTTAGTTTTTGCAGCTTTCTTTTCAGCCATTGTAATAAGGGTTAATTAAACGAATTGTAGAGACTTAGTCCGATACACATCAAACCATTGGTCTTAAGTAAACTTTACAAGTCCCCCTTCGTAGCTTTACGCAAAGAAGGGGGAGCTAAAAATCTATTTGAAGATCTTAGTTACTACACCAGCACCAACGGTACGACCACCTTCACGAATCGCGAAACGAGTCCCTTCGTCCATAGCAATAGCAGAACCAAGTTCAACTTTAAGTTTTACATTGTCTCCAGGCATAACCATTTCGGTTCCTTCTGGAAGAGTGCATGAACCAGTTACATCAGTAGTACGGATGTAGAACTGAGGTTTGTAACCTTTAAAGAAAGGAGTGTGACGTCCACCTTCTTCTTTACTCAATACATATACTTCACATTCAAATTCAGTATGAGGACTAATAGAACCTGGCTTAGCAATTACCTGACCACGCTCAATCTCTTCACGCTCAATACCACGAAGTAATAAACCAACATTATCACCAGCCTGACCTTGGTCAAGAAGTTTGCGGAACATTTCCACACCGGTAACAACCACTTTTCGAGTCTCTTTGATACCAACAATCTCAACTTCTTCATTCACTTTAACAATACCCTGATCCACACGACCAGTAGCAACCGTACCACGACCCTTAATAGAAAATACATCCTCAACAGGCATTAGGAATGGTTTATCAAGAGCACGTTCTGGTTCTGGGATGTAATCATCCAAAGTTTTCAAAAGCTCAAGAATGGGTTCAGCATCTGGACCTGTTGGGTTTTCAAGAGCTTTAAGAGCAGATCCACGGATGATAGGAGTATCATCACCTGGGAATTCATACTTAGTTAAAAGTTCACGAACTTCCATTTCAACAAGATCGATCAATTCAGGATCGTCAACCATGTCTACCTTATTAAGGAAAACAACAACGTAAGGTACATTTACCTGACGAGCCAAAAGGATGTGTTCACGAGTCTGAGGCATTGGACCATCAGCTGCATTCACAACCAAAATAGCACCGTCCATCTGAGCAGCACCCGTAATCATGTTTTTAACGTAATCCGCATGACCAGGACAATCCACATGAGCGTAGTGACGCTTTTCAGTTTCATACTCCTGATGAGAAGTTGCGATAGTAATACCACGTTCTTTTTCTTCAGGCGCGTTATCGATTTGGTCAAAAGCGACAGCCTTGTTAGCACCACCCATTTTTTGAGCAGCAACTGTGGTAATAGCAGCAGTTAATGTAGTTTTACCATGATCAACGTGGCCAATAGTACCTACGTTTACGTGGGGCTTACTACGATCAAATGTTCCTTCAGCCATAATAATTATTAATTAAAAATTAAATGTTTAAGACCTCGATTAGCAGATGTAAAATCCGCAACCCGAAATCAAAATAAGCACGAGAGATTCTATCAGTTGGTGGACACCGTGTCAAAGGATTTTTGGGAAATAGCGAGTCCGATGTACATCGGACCCTATTCCAGCAGCCCAGCAACACTAACATTTAAAATGCGAATCACTGTTTAAACATTTAAATTTAGAAACTGGAAATTCTTTGGTAATTGAAAATTTCTACTCCACAGGAGTAGGGGCAGGAGCATCCACTTGTTGAACACATTTCAAATTAATAAGCTGAACTCCTTGATCTCCAATATTAACTGGAAAAGACTGACATTCTTGAGATTGCTTAAGAACTTCAGCAACAGCATCCGTTAAGCCACGATTATAAGCCTGCTTGGCCACAAAGTTATTTAAACGATTATACTCACCATATAAAACATAAAGGGTCGTAAACACGAGCCAGATGATTAAAGCGATTTTGAGCTTAGGATGTTTACAGGTAGATTTCATAGATAATGAGAGTTATTGAAATTAAAAAAGAGCTATCGTTTAAAGTCAGCAGCCTCCTCCAAAAGTTCTTCAGAAGAAATGTCTTCAGTAAAATCAGGGGTGGGACTAGCGACAACCCCCCCTACTGACAACGTTTCTGACAACCCCCCAGCCACTGTTGGTGGATTTTCAGAAAGTTGTTCAGAAAGAAGTTCATCCAATTCATCAAAAGAAAGATTGTTTTCATCGATTGCTTCTTCCTGATCTTTAACTTTTTCATCCTGACGCACCTGTTCAGCAGACAGGTCTGAACCAAGGGACTCTGGCTCTTCGGCGAATTCTGGATTAACCAACCCCTCCTTTTCGCCCTGAATTACCTGTCCGGCAGGCAGGTCAGAACCAAGGGGCTCTTCGGCGAATTCTGGATTAGCTAACCCTTTCTCTTCTTCAGCTTTTTTATCTTGAGTGGGTAACTTATCAGCAACACCTTCCTCAGAAAGCCGTTCTTGGGCAAAGTCCATTGCGGCCTGATAACCTTCTTCGTAAGAACCTTTCTTAGAGGATTCCATATTATCAAAAGGAGAAAACAAGCCTACGCCAGAAAAATATAAACCACCTACAAAAGCAAGAGATACCAATAAAAGAGTGGTAATTACATGTCTTACAAAGTGGTGAGGGTGTTCATAAGGATTAAAGGGAGGAGAAGCCATTTTTCCGTTAGACATAATAAATAAATCAAATAATTAAACTATTACTGAGAATCTTTTAATTGCTCAACTTCAATTTTTAAAGCATTGATCATTTTCTGCTGTTCTTTAACCGCTTCAATGAGAATTGGGCCTAATTTTGAATACTCCATCGAAACAGCATCACCACTACCATCTTCTTCGTAGGTAACAAGTTCTGGTACAACCGCACCAGCCTCCTCAGCAATCATTCCAATGCTATTTTTTGCCCCACCACGATTTTCCTTCCAGTCGAAAATAACACCTCTCATAGCCAAAACTTTGTTCAGAGCATCAGTTATTGGCCTAATATTCTCCTTCCAACGCCCTGAAGAAGAAGCTGCATATACACCATTATAAGCTAAAAAATCATAAGATGACCCCCTGGAAGCAGTGCCATATAAAGGTGGTGTTGAATCAAACCAACTTACATATAATGAACCCTGATCAATTCTTAGATTATCTGTAACTTGCATATCCCCCCTAACATCCAGCTTATATGTGGGGCTAGTTGTTCCAATACCAATATTTCCAGTGGTATCTACTGTCAGTTTTGCACCACCACTATTAACGAAAAAACGGAGATCGTGATTTGATGTAGTACCCAAGTAGCCTCCGCTACTACCAACCCAGGTAGTAATTTTATGAGTTCCATCTGTGTGAAGTAGTCCATAATCCTGAGTCCCAGTGCTAATTGTTAATTTTTCAGTTGGGTTCGTGGTTCCAATACCAATATCTCCACCATTTTCTATAGTCATTTTTGCACTATCATTAATTCTGAATTGAGTATAGCTATCTTTAGCCGCCAAATAAGACCAGTTACCATCGCCATCCAAAAGTCCGAAATTAGCCCCATTACCCGAACCATAAACCCGCCCATATTCCAAGTCTTCCTTATCGCGGAATATCATTTGAGAGTAGTCAGAACTATTACTATCCCAATACAAAGCGGAAGCATCATTGCTATAAAGCCTAGTAGACCCCATATATAAATCTCTTCCATTTACAGTAAGATCTCCTGCAGCGGTCACATTTCCACCAAAATAAGCAGATCCCGCTACATCCAGCTTTGCCACTGGACTATTAGTTCCAATCCCAAGATTCCCAGAAAAATAATTTTTAGGAGCCTTGGAATAAAAACCAAATTCATCAGAATCAGCATAAACCCCAATATTATCATCAATTACATAATAATCAGGAACATGACCCGCATTTCCTAGTCCAACCACCCCCGCTGAATTAGTAGAATCACCTTGAACACCATGCCCCCACAACGCAGTTCCATAAACTGCTTTCGCAGCATAATCGTTATAATTTGTTACAACATGTAATTTTGATATCGAAGAAGGAGTACTTGTCCCAATCCCAACATTCCCAGTATCGTAGTAGATATCACTTCCAGATGAATGCCACATACCAATCATTTTCCAAAGTCCATCACCAGTGGCTTTAAAGAGATCAAGGGCTGTATCGTAGATGACAGTGGATTTAGGAACACATTGATCGCTAGTGGCAGGATTATCATCGTGATCGTAACCAGTATAGCCAGGAGCACAGTTGGTACAGGAATCAGTAGAAACATTGTAACTATAACCTTCATCACAACTACCAGTAAA
>DAOWGG010000023.1 GCA_030637565.1 Candidatus Peregrinibacteria bacterium
AATCACTGCACTCATCATAAACAAAGTACTACCCACCCCCTCTCGATAAGCTACGACCACCACTAAGGCGGAAACGAATGAAGAATGACCGCTTGGCATCCCCCCTGGATTGATGAATCGCACCCTCCCTCTTTTGCTCACCACATCAACCAAAGCTTTTGCCACTTCTGCAGCCAGAATTGCAATAAAAGGAATGATGATGGGGTATTGATGAAAAATTGGCATGATATTTGTTTTAACTGATTTTATTTTACAATTCTCAAGTGTAACTCTCAAGTGAAAACTATCTCCCACTTGCACTTAAGGGGTATGCTTTGCTAAAATGGATACAACTTAAAAATAAACATGAAATATTTCACTAAAAAAATAATCAGCTTGTTTTCCCTCTTGGTTTTGGCGGGGCTTTTAACAGGTTGTGGAGAAGACACCACCTCCCCTCTTCAGGCAATGCAAATGTATGACGGTGGTGAATTCACGGTTAATATTGATCCTAGTTGGAAAATCATCAATTCATCTGATTTTTATTCTGAAATACCTAAAGAAACCCTGGTGGCATTCACCACTCCCGAGGCTTACAACGGCTTCTTTATTAACGTTAATATTGTTAAAGAGGATTTGAAACAAGAGGTCTCTTCAATTGATTATGGTCGTGCGAATATCAATCTTTCCGCTCAGAATTTAACGGATTATCAAAAAATTCAGGAAGTTCAACTTGAAGCGGGTAGTCGTCCAGCGCTTCTTCATATTTTCCAAGCACGACTCAACCCCTCTGAAAAACTAATTAAATTTGTCCAGCTTTATGCAACCAAGGGAAACTATGGATACATTATTTCCGGTGGAATGCTCCCCGATACCCCAAAAGAAATTCGTGATTTAGTCGGAGCAACGGTCACTAGTTTTAATCTGCGATAGCAACGTATTTTTAAAAGCCGACCCTTCTGACAATTGATTCTTCACTGAATTCAAATACTCCTTTTTGACGTATTTTTCCGCCACCGATTTTGTCGTAGATGGTTAAATACATGATGTAGGTGCCAGCCTGAAGATCGGGAGCTCCTACAAAAACACCGCTTGGAGAAGGAGCTGTATTGTTCTCAAGCTCGAACTTCCCCTCTCCGAGTGAATGCTCTTTGAACAATTCAACTTCACCCTCGGCATTCCGAACTTCGATCGACATATCTAACCAATGCTTTCCATCCTCTCCTTTTTGAAATTCACGTACGTTCATTAAAGCAAAATGAACCGCCTCTCCTCGTTTATAGATTGGCTCTTCTAAAAAAGTTACTTCTCCTTCATCACTCACTTTGGCAAAAAGTGCTTCGTCAAACATCAACCCTTCCACAAATAACTCTGGTTCCACTGGAAGCTCAACAGCTGGAGTCATATCTTTCAATCCCTCATTGATTCCAATAACCGCTGCCACGATCATGAGCGGAATAATAACCAAAATAGCATGCTTGATTTTTCGATCGCGCTTTTTGTGAAAGAATTTTTTGAGGAACTTTTTCATTGTTTTTTAATTAATTGGAGGTACCGGTGGGATTTGAACCCACGAATGGCGGTTTTGCAAACCGCAGTGTTAGACCACTTCACCACGGTACCTCGAAATCACCTACCTACTTTTTTTATCAGATTCAAGGATTAAACGCAAACGGAAAACGACCTTAATGA
This sequence comes from Candidatus Peregrinibacteria bacterium, assembly GCA_030637565.1. Classification (GTDB taxonomy): domain Bacteria; phylum Patescibacteriota; class Gracilibacteria; order UM-FILTER-43-11; family UM-FILTER-43-11; genus DAOWGG01. The sequence goes on from DAOWGG010000023.1 coordinate 1,672, forward strand.
ATTAAGATAATTATTCTAAATGAAGAAGATCACCTTTACTCTAATTCAAATCGATATTCTCAATCGGCACTGCCTTCACTCCCTTTTCTAATCGGACCCACTTAAAATATCCTCTCATATAAAGAAAAATTAAAATGGCTGACATGATTCCATTGGCAATGCTGCCTATCTGAAAGCTAAATACCAAACCGAGACCTGATGAAAGCACTCCAATGGCAAAGCCGTTTTTCTTTTCGTTTCCAAGTAAAAATATACTCACGAACACACAAATAGCAATGACCCAGTCCAGACCATAGTATTGAAAAGCGAAGTGTTGGATTTGTTCAAACATAATATTCAAATTAACACTTTCTAAATACGTTATTCTAGAAATATTGTTACATTATTATGAAATATTGGAATGTCTAAGCATTGTCCGTCTCCAAGTCATCTGATAAAATGCTTCAGGTATTTAATTGAAATTTAATATGGCTGATGACAAAAAAGAAAAGGATGAACTTCAGGAAAAAGTAGAAGTCGCTCAACAAGAAGATTCCGAGCAGCAAGAAGAGCAGCAGATTAATGAAACGGAGCAACTTAAAGAACAACTTGCTCGCTGTATGGCGGATATGCAGAATATGAAACGCCGAGCAGAAGAGGATAAAATGCGCTTCGTTAAATTTGCAAATGCAGAACTTTTAAAAGCGATATTGCCTGTTGTGGATAACTTTGACCGCGCCTGCCAACAGGTTCCTGAGAATTTAAAAGAAGATGGCTGGGCAACGGGTGTAATAAAGACTCATGATGAGCTGATGAAAGCTTTGGAAAAAATGGGAGTGGCTCGTATTGCAACGGTTGGAGAAAAACTCGACCCCACCAAACATGAAGCCGTTCTTCAGGGGGAGGGTGAGCAAGATGTGATCACTGAAGAATTCGAACCAGGATACTCTTACAATGGGGAGACTTTGAAAGCAGCAAAAGTAAAGGTTGGGAACGGATCATAAAATAATTACTAATTGATAATTACTAAATTACAAATTTTTATTTGACAAATATTTTTAGCACTCTAAAATGTTGAGTGCTAGATTACTCTCTAACAATATAAAGAATTATGGGAAAAATTATTGGAATCGATTTAGGAACCACCAATAGCTGTATGGCAGTTATGGAAGGTGGTGAACCGAATGTTATTTCGAATGCGGAAGGAAATCGCACCACTCCATCGGTTGTTGCCGAGAAAGACGGAGAACGTCTTGCGGGTGTGGTTGCCAAACGGCAAGCGGTTACTAATCCTAAAAACACAATCTTCTCTGCTAAGCGCTTTATCGGGCATAAGCTCAATGAAGTTGAGAAGGAAATAAAAGGTATGCCCTTTGAAACCAAAGCGGGAAAGAATGAGGAGGTAGAAATTAAAATGGTGGATAAATTCTATAAACCTGCTGAAATTTCTGCTCGTGTTCTTCAAAAGTTAAAAGCAGATGCTGAAGCTTATTTAGGTGAACCTGTTACCGAAGCAGTCATTACCGTTCCGGCTTACTTTAACGACGCGCAACGCCAAGCCACTAAAGATGCGGGTAAAATTGCTGGCTTTGATGTGAAGCGTATTATCAACGAACCCACTGCGGCAGCGCTCGCTTATGGTTTGGACAAAAAAGAGAAGAATATGAAAGTGGCCGTGTTTGATTTGGGAGGGGGAACTTTTGATATTTCTATTTTGGAATTGGGAGATGGAGTGTTTGAAGTTATTTCTACCAATGGAGACACTCACTTGGGTGGGGATGATTTTGACCAGCGTGTGATTGACTGGCT
>DAOWGG010000154.1 GCA_030637565.1 Candidatus Peregrinibacteria bacterium
ATTTAAGTTTAATGATAAAATAGATGGAATCCGCTCTGAAAACATGGAAGCATTTTGTAAAGCACTCCCTGCTTTGGTTGAAAAGACACGTCAGCACATTATGGTGAAGCTTGAATTTGCCAGTGGTTATCGGGTGAATGTAGAAGAAGAAGTGGGCATTACTATTAAGGATTGGATGGACAAACAAGCCTAAGAATCAAGAAGCTTGTCGCTGTAAAAGTTCTTATAAATACATTCTTTCGGACTAATAGAATAACTTTCGGACGATGCTTTTTTGTTATTCCATACAGCGTCGAACCCTCGAATGATCACAAAAGGAATAGCGGCGTCGGTTTCTCCCATGAGCAGGTTAGCAGATGAAGCAAGATTGTCAGCGATGGCGATTCGCGTATATTCCATTTTCTTTCCAAATAAATCATGGCTTCCGCGTTCATCTAAAACTCCCTCAAAGCCAGCCCAACCGATTGCAATTCCAGACGTTCCAAGGCGAAGTGGCTGACAGTGAGAATCGGTTATCAGCACACCAAATTTTTTAAGATTTGACCCTTGGACGAGCTCCTGTCGAATGAGGCGAGCGGTTTTAAACGGTTCTTTCGGCCACAAAATTGAAAACCCTTTTGGAGTATTGCTATTGTCGATTCCTGCATTGGGAATAAGAATATTATTTTTGAGCGTGATGACCATCTCCCCATCTTCCAATACTTTATCAGCCTCTTTTTCGATCAATGCGCGAAAATCCTCTTTGCTTTTGGTAGCCACTAAATACCCCTGACTGTAAGCCACTGCTTTTGAAGCAATCGCGATGATGTCTCCATTTCTAAGCTTTTCTTTTTTTTGACTGAGTGCTTTTTTTAGGGCTGCGATTAGGTTTTCTTCGGGTTTTAACAGATGACTTTTGAGCGGGATGAGTTCCATTTTTTTGTAAGATTAAAATACAGGCAATGAGCAACCAAAAAATCATGGCGAGATCATTTTTCCAAAACGGCATATCGAAGAGGCCGTGAATGAGCACTCCCCATAATGCAACAAGCGGGAAAGTGAATGAACGATGGGTTAAGACAAGAATGAGTAAGAAAGCGAGAAATCCGATCAATCCTGCATTGATCCAGAACCCGAGGAATATATTATGTGGGTGTGGCATATTCCATTCTAATGGTGCGTGCCCGAGGGTTTCGAGTGCCTGGATTTGATAATTGGGCTGAAAAAGCCCAGGACCATGACCGAGTAACGGTTTTTCTTTTATTAAATCGATCGAAGTTCTATAAATTTCAAGACGAACAGATGTGCTGGATCGATTTTCCCAATCAAGAAATTGCTTGAACTTTGGTGCATTGAGCTGGCTAACAACAATCACGATAAAAGTGAAAGCTAAAACCACAAGCGCTCCAATAATCTTTTTGCGCTGCTTTGGATTTTTGATCAGAAAATAGACAGAAAAAAGACCAATGGCTCCGAATAAACCAATGATTCCTGCGTAAGACTGAGTGAAAAATAAGCTGTAAACCATTACCACCAAGGCGGATAAATCGAAATAATCCTGCTGAGTTGGTTTTTTATTCTGACGCTGAAGCATTAAATAAATGCTGATGAGAATAGCAGGGACAAGGTACAGAGCGAGATAATTAGCGGATTCATAGAACCCCCTCAATCGGAAATCGATCGTGACCCCCGCACCAAACAAACCAAAAGCGTAAGCAGCTAAACTTACCAAAGCTGCTGAATAAACGAACATACTGAGTATTTTTTGAACGTCGGTTTTTGTTTTGAGCACTTGAGTAAGTACTGCAAAATATAAAACAGGAGCCAACACCCACCCTTTCCAAATTCCAAGTGAAGTGCGCTTGGCATTGAGTATTTCACCGCTTGGCAACTGTAAAAAATCAGGGCTGAATAAAACGCCTAAAGTCGCTCCGGTAAAAACAAAAAATACCGCATACCAATACCAGGCTATTTTTCGATTCCACTGAATGATTTTCCGATCACGAATTAATTCTAAAACCCAAAGACCGAATAACAAATAAGTAAAAACTTCCAAAACTGAGAAGGGAATTCCTGCTACTTGAAAACGCAACAAATAAGCTGGATATAACAAAGGGCTAATTAGGACTAACCTCTGAACGATGTGGAGTAGCTTAGAATTCATAAATTACAAACAACAATTACGTTACAACATCATGACGTTATAACGTTGTAACTGTGATTTAGATTTTTTAGTCCGTTTCCATTTTCGGCTCAACAATTCCATAATAGCCGTCATGACGCTTGTAGACGACGCTGAATCGCCCCGTATCTTCGTTGTTGAATAAACAAAATTCATGACCAATCAATTCCATATGTTCGATCGCCTCTTCTTCTGTCATGGGAGCACTACTGGAAAAACGTTTTCTTCTAAGAATACTTGGCAAATCGGTTGGCTCCTCCTTCTTTTCGGGTACTTCAAATTCTTTAGTTGCTACGGCCTTCTTATCAGATCGGTGAATTTTTGATTTGTAACGCTCAATGGGTCCACGAATTTTATCCATACATGCGTCAATTGCATTTTCAACACTTTCATTTCTAGTTTCTGAGCGAATCACTGTGTTGGGAGCAAATATGGTTAGCTGACAACCATAGGCGTCCTCAGCCTTTCGAGATTTTTCATGCCGCAATTCAATGCGAAACTCAGTCGATTCATCATTTAAACGATCTGCTAAATTAACGAGCTTTTGTACTTTTGCCTCGATATTTTCTTTTTGTTGATCGCTAAGGTTTAAGTGTTTAGATTTAATTTTGATTTGCATATTTTAGAACGCTTAAAATGTAATGAGTTAAGACACTTTTTATTATTGCGAACCCTACCGTCAAAAGCAAGATAAGTATTCTTAAATTCTCCCTCTTGAACCGTCTTAGGAAACGTGATAATGTGAAATAAACAAGAATAACCAAAAATAAAAAATGTCTTTTAAGCTTATTGCAGACACCTTTTCTGTCTCAAGAGATTCCACCAGCTTCATCCAGCTAAAAACGCTCAAAAAGCCAAAAACAAACGACCAAGTTTGGCTAGCGATTGAGATTGTCGGAGATAGCAAATATGGAAGATCGACCGTTCAAAGTATTATCGATACGATGGAAGAGGTCTTTTTTAGTGATTCTGAACTGGGTGCTTACGAACGATTCGAGCAATCTTTAAAAGAGGTGAATCTTATTATCAAACATTTAAAAGAGAAACGCGCAAAATCTTTTGGGAAAATCAACGCCATTATTGCTGTTTTTTCGGGCGATGAATTACACATAACCCAGAGCAATGAAGCAGAGGCTTATTTGATTCGACACAATAAATTTTCAATGATTAGTGATGGACTTAGTAGTCGATCAGCTGACCTTTTTGTGAATATTGCGAGTGGAGAATTGATGTCCGATGATAAACTTATTTTTTCAACCGCTCGTCTCCTTCGTCTTGCTACCCATTCTCAGGTGGTTCAATTATTTGGTGACGGAGTTGCTGAAGCGATTGAATCTATTCGTGATCTAGCCATGGCTAATGAGGAATTGAGTTTGGGAGCCGTTGCTATTCACAGCAAGCTTATCCAACAGCGCTCTGAATCTAATGAAGACCGTGAAGGTCACCATCTTTTGACCAAAGCTCATTCAGCTCTTAAATCTATTTTCACTTCTTTGAAGGGAAAAATGCCAGAAAATTTTATGGGGGGGAGATCAAATGCCAACAAAAAAAATATTCTTATTGCCTTGGGGGTTGTGATTGTTCTTTTAGTGGTAAGTGTTTCTATTTTAATGAATAGTCGGCGCACCCGAGCGGTACGAGAGGAATATCGTATTCAGCTTGAGGAATTGAATCAGGATTTACACGTGGCCAACACCAAGGGATACGCAAATGACAAGGAAACCGCGAACAGTATTTTGGATAAAGTTGATGAAGATGCAAGGCTCATTTTAGAAACCAATTACTTCCGTGCAGAAGCGTTGGCTCTTCTGGATAAAATTCAAGACACACGAGACAGCATCAATAACACCGATCGATTAAAAGAGTTAGCTCCTTACATTGATCTTCGCACCAAAAAACCAGATGTAAAAGCGCTTGGAATTGTGAGCTTGGACGACAACTTCTTTGTGTATGAATACAACCGCCTTTATGAAGTGATTTTGGATCAAATTTTAGACCCTCGGCAAATTGATGATACGGAAGTGGTGGTTGCTTCAACTGCTATGGAAGATCAGGATGCATTGGTTTTCCTCACTCAGTCGGGGCGCGTGATTGAATTTGTGGACGGGCTATTCCGATTTGCCAATACGGAAGATCAAGCGTGGAAATCAGGTATCGACCTCGCGGCTTACGGCAAATATATTTACCTTCTCAGTCCAGAAAATGATCAGATTTATAAATATGCTCGTCTTCGTTCCAAATACTCTAGTGCCTCTGAATATAACAATGGAGCGGACTTGAGTGGTGCCATTTCGATCGCTATTGATGGAGATATTTACATTCTTAAGGAAGGGGGGAATATTATTCGACTTTATAAATCAAAACAACAGCCCTTTAAGATTGAGGATTTAGCAGTGGATATTTCCGAAGCGACCCAGCTCTACACCTCAACCGAGCTGGATAATCTTTATATCCTTGACACTGTTAACAAGCGGGTGGTTATTGTTACCAAAAGCTCTAGTGGATTCTCTCGTTACTATGGACAAGTGGTATTTGAGGATCTGGAAAATATTCAAGGATTTTATGTTGAAAAGAATGAAAATAAGCTTCATATTTTGACAGAGTCTGAAGTGTATAAAATTGATATTTAGCCCAGGATTAAGGATTGAGAACTAAGGACTAAGCTGAGCATTTGATTTACCTATGCTGTTTTCTATTTTTAAGCTACAATACAGACCGCTTAATGATGGAATATGAATAATATCGAATCAGCGCTAGAGGGTCTTAAGGTTGGGAAGATGATCATTGTAACCGATGATGAGAATCGTGAAAACGAGGGAGATTTAGTGTTCGCTGCTGAGCATGCCACCCCAGAGAATATAAACTTTATGATTAAGGAAGGGCGGGGTCTTATTTGTGTTCCCATTGAGGAGGAGACAGCCTACCGCCTGAACTTTCATCCGATGACACAGAATCCAGATGGGAACTGTAATTTCACCGTTTCTGTGGATGCCAAACAAGGAATCACGACGGGTATTTCAGCGGCGGATCGAGCGCTCACGATACAAAAAATAGTAAACTCTGATTCTCAGACGACCGACTTTATTCGACCCGGCCATATCTTTCCTCTTGTCGCCAAGCCTGGGGGTGTTTTGTCTCGTGCTGGGCACACAGAAGCAGCGGTTGATTTAATGAAGCTGGCTGACTTGAATCCAGCGGGTGTGATTTGTGAAATTATGAACGACGACGGGACAATGTCTCGACTGCCAGATCTTGAGGTTTTTGCTGAAAAACATCAGCTCAAGATCATCACCATTAAAGATTTAATTGATTATATCAAAACTCACCCTACCATCTCCAAAGAAGAATCCCCTTCCTTTTTTAAAGAGGCTGAATCGGGTCTTTCCACTCGTTACGGAAAATTCCGCGTTCATGTCTATCGGGATTTATCTGATCACAAAGAACATGTCGCTTTTGTGATGGGTGATTTGAATCAATGTAAGAATCCCCTAGTTCGTATTCATTCCGAATGTTTAACGGGAGATATCTTCCACTCCAAACACTGTGACTGCGGAAATCAGCTCGATCAGGCACTTAAAAACATTGCTGACAAAGGATGTGGAGTGCTTTTGTATATGAGGCAAGAGGGACGAGGGATTGGACTGAGCAACAAGATTAAGGCTTATGATTTGCAAGCAAAGGGCTATGACACCGTGGAAGCGAATGAGAAACTCGGCTTTAAATCGGACCTTCGGGATTACAGTATCAGCGCTCAGATTCTGAAAGATTTGGGGATTGAATCGATTGAAATGTTAACTAATAACCCTCGTAAATTGGACGGGCTCGAGAAAAATGGAATTAAAATTTTAAAGCGAGTCTCTATTGAAATTCCTGCCAACGAGGTAAACATTAATTATTTGAAGACGAAGAAGCGGAAAATGGGCCATTTGTTTAAAAATTTTTAATGATTCAAATTCGAAATGCCAAGCTGAGGGACGTAAAAGCAATTGCCAAATTGAACTTGGAACTTATGAAGCATGTTGGGCAATATGACCCTATTTTTAAGTTACAGAAAAAACCCTTGCCCATTATGGAGGAATGGAGAAGGAAAGGGGTTTATAGCTCTCGTCAAAAACTCATGGTGGCGGAATGCGACGGAAAAATTATTGGCTACATCAACGCCACCACCAAAACCAGGCCAAAAATTTACGAAGTGAAAGAGGTTGGCTTTATTTCTGATCTATACGTCCTACCAGAATATCGCAAACAAAACATCGGCAAAAAACTAGTGGAACCGATTTTAGAATGGCTTAAGCAAAAGGGTGTTCGCCACGTTCACTTATATGCGGTTTCTAAAAACGAAGTAGCCCTAACGGTTTGGAAAAAGTTTAAATTTAAGGAGTTTTTGAGAGAGAAGTATCGGGAAATTTAAGCAAAGGTGCTATAATGCGTGCACCTTATGTCTAGGTTACAAAAATTCCTCCATCGGCTGCACGAATCTGGAGACTGGCGGGTGATCCTGTTTCACTCGTCGTGGTCTTTAACGCTTGCTTCCGGGCTTAGTTATTTTTTCGGATTTTTTCGCGATCGGATTTTCGCGCAGACGTTTGGACTCTCACGCACATTGGATATTTATAACGCAGCGTTTGTACTGCCGGATCTGATGCTTACGGTGTTGGTCGGGACGGCTCTTTCCGCGGCGTTTGTACCGATTTTTACC
>DAOWGG010000078.1 GCA_030637565.1 Candidatus Peregrinibacteria bacterium
GGGATGGGGCTTTTTCGGCTTAGCTTTCCGCTGATGAGTCCGAAGGCGCTGTAGATGGAGCCAAGAAGATATCCGAGAAACATTCCCACTAAAATATTAGGCCAGCCGAGAACGAAGCCCATAATAGCGCCCACTCTCAAGTCTCCTCCGCCAAGCCATCGACCTTGTGATCCGAAGAACAGGATTCCAAAAAACAGAACGGGAATAGTGAATCCAATTCCTAAGCTTGAAAGGGAGTGAAGGTGGGCGAAATAACCTACAATTCCTGAAAGCAAAATGGTTGGAATGGAGAGTTCATCAGGGATTTCCTGAAAGAAAATATCGTAAAAAGAGATGGTGACAAAAACAAATGTCAGCAGTAAAAAATAAGCGAGTAGAAGTGGATTGCCAAGGCCTATCATGAAGGTTGTAATGGCAAAAGCAGATCCCATTGTTAGTTCTAAGACAGGGTATCGGTATGAGATTCTTTTGCTGCAATAGCGACACTTAAATTTATTGATAATGAATCCAAAAACAGGGATTAGATCAATTGCATTTAGTGTGTGTTGGCATCGTGGACATTTAGATCGACCCCAAAAAATTCCACCTTCTTTGCTGTGTAGGCGGTGAATGACGACGGAAGCGAAACTACCGAAGCCGAGACCAATTAGTAGGGCTATAACGTAGGGAAAAATCATTTAATTGGGAAATGGGATACAGTGTATAGGATACAGCATTTTAACTGTCTTCCGCATCCTATTTTTAAATTTCTGTGACTTAGATATACATGATGATCGGCAGAATCATTGGCTCTCGTCCCAGTCGTTTTCGAATGAATCGATTTACCTGCAATGCGATTTCGATTTTGAGTTCTTTTAGTTTGATATCGCGATTGTTAGCTACTACTTGTTCAAAAGCTTTTTTGGCTACCTGTTTAGTTTCAGAAGCAATAGCTTGAGACTCTTTTACATATACGAATCCGCGTGAAATAATATCAGGATCACCTATGAGTCGCTTGGTGTTTTCGTAGGCGTGAAAAAGGAGTAATAGTACTCCGTCTGTCGACATGATTTTTCGTTCTTGAATCACCTTAGATCCAATGTCCCCAAAACCAAGACCATCCACCAAAATATCATTGGCAGGGATCTTTTGTTTGGATTTTCGAATTCCTTGCTTGTTGATTTCTAAGATGTCTCCATTATTTTCCAAAATGGTGGTCATCATTTCTGGGCTGGCGATTTTCTTGATCATGTCTGCATTACCGATGCGCATGTATAGTTCACCATGAATGGGTACGAAACACTTCGGTTTGATAAGTGAGTACATCAGTTTTACCTCTTCGGCGTGCGCATGACCGGATACATGGACATCCATGTCGCCATTAGTGATCACTTTGGCACCTTGGGCGTATAAATTGTTGATTACGTTCACAATGGCGAGCTCATTACCTGGAATGGGACTGGCGGAAATTACCACAGTGTCTCCTTGTTGGATTTTTATCTGCTTGTGTTCACCAATTGACATTCGTGTGAGTGCGCTCATGGTTTCTCCTTGAGCTCCTGTAGTCAAAATAACCACTTGGCTTGGTGGTAGTGTGTTGGCTTGTGGGCCAATTTTACGAACCGATCCCTTTGGATAAGTGGTGTAGCCAATGCTTTCAGAAAGTTTCATGTTATCGATCATTGATCGACCCGATAGAAATACTTTTCGATTGTATTTAGGGGCGATATTACAAATTTGATTAATACGTCCAATCAAAGATGAAAAGGAAGCAATGATTAATCGACCTTTTGTTTTTGCGATTACATCCTCTAAGGTTTCTGCAATTTCTTTTTCTGATTTACAGAAGCCAGGTCTTGTTGCGTTGGTGCTGTCACACATCAGTACATCAATTCCTTGTCTTCCAATTTCACCGATTCTTTGTAGGTCAGCGGGCTTATCCATGGCGGGTGCGTAGTCGAATTTGAAATCTCCTGTGTGCACAATTTTGCCGGCAGGGGTTTTAATAAATAGACCCATTCCATCGGGTATGCTGTGATTTACTCGGAAAAATTCAACTTCGAAAGCTCCTAATTTCAATTTACTATCTTCCCTATATTCATGAATTTTAGCGGTTTTGTCTAAAGCAAAGTCTCTCAATCGGTTTCGGAGCAATCCAGCGGTTAGCTTGGTTGCGAATAGCTGGGGATTACCGAGTTTTGGTATCATATATTGAGCGGCGCCAATGTGATCCAAGTGTCCGTGGGTAAAAATAACTCCACGGATTTTTTTCTTATTTTGTTGTAAATAGGTAACGTCTGGCACAATGTAGTCTACGCCCAACATTTCGGGTCCCGCAAAAGACATTCCGCAGTCGACTACAATAATGTCATTACCATATTCAATGGCGGTGATATTCTTTCCCACTTCCTCTAATCCACCCAAAGGGATGATACGCATTTTAGCGCCCCCTTGTGGTTTTGAATGTGGTTTTTGATGAGGTGAGTGGTGTGGTTTTTGATAATGTTGTGATTTCGTTTCCTTATTTGGGCTGACGGTTTTTTTAAGCCAACCTGTTAATTTTTTATCGTCCATTTAAGTTCTTAATATTTTATGAATTAATTTATATGCTACTTTGTTTTTTAGGTCTTTCGCATTTACCCCATTCTAGCATTTATAATAAAAAATAGCAATCACAAAAACTTGGGCGTATCTAATAAATGGCTTAAGCAAGCCAAATTATTATATTTAAAAAACCTTTGCTCTGTATTGCAATGCTTCGGCAATGTGTGCAGATGCTATTTCCTTTTTTTCCTCCAGGTCAGCAATGGTTCGTGCCACTTTTAATACTCGGAAATACCCACGAGCTGATAAATTCATTTGATCGACTGCCATGGATAGTGTTGATTTTATTTTTTCATCCAATAGACAGTATTTTTGAATATCTTTGTTTTTCATTTCAGCATTACAGGTTATTTTTTGAGTTTTAAATCGTTTCATTTGAATTTTTCTAGCCTTCTCAACTCTTTTTTTGATCGATGCAGAAGACTCCTCTTCTTGTGTTGTGGTTAGATGCTCATGGCTCACAGGATTGATGTTGATGTGCATATCGATTCGGTCGAGTAGAGGCCCTGATAATCGTTTTTCGTATTGCTGAATATGAATTGCCGAACAGGTACATATCTGTTTTGTGTTTTCTGCATTCCGATATCCACAAGGGCATGGGTTCATGGTAGCAATGAGAGTAAATTGACAGGGGTAGGTACAGGTTCCTCGTACGCGTGATACGGTAATCACCCGATCTTCAATGGGTTGCCTTAAAACCTCTAATACATTTTTAGGAAATTCGGCAATTTCATCCATCAAAAGGACCCCACGATGAGCGAGTGAGATTTCGCCTGGACCTGGCATGTTTCCACCGCCCACAATGCTCATTCCCGAGGCGGTGTGATGGATGGGGCGAAAGGGTCTTTTGGTAATAAGTGGTAGATGCTTGGGGAGCAGTCCAGCAATGGAATAGATTTTAGAAACTTCCAACATCTCTTCGATTGTCATTGATGGTAAGATTCCGCTGAGTGCTTTTGCCATCATTGTTTTTCCAGCCCCTGGTGTCCCGCAAAGGAGCATATTGTGACTTCCGGCAGCAGCAATTTCCATCGCTCGTTTGGCTTGGGCTTGTCCTCGAACGGAGGCCATATCGACGTTTGGGGTTTCCTCTTTTTTTATGGTTGGTCTTTTTATGGTGGGGATTTCTATTTTATTGTTTACTAAATTTACTGCTTCCATTAAATCATCAGCGGGCATGATTGTGATTCCTGAGATCAATGCGGCTTCTTTCGCATTTTCTTTGGGGAGTAATATTTTTTTGAATCCCTGATTTTTTGCAAACTCTACGCTCGCTAAAATACCATTAATAGGTCGGATTCTCCCATTGAGTGCTAGCTCGCCAATCACAATGGTTTCTTCGAATGTTTCGATTGAAACTTGTTTCATAAGGGCGACGATTCCCATGGCAATGGGTAGATCGTAACGGGGCCCTGCTTTTTTTAAATCAGCTGGTGCGA
>DAOWGG010000144.1 GCA_030637565.1 Candidatus Peregrinibacteria bacterium
CCGCATTGTGCGAATTGCATGTTCCAGAGTTCGAGCATTGAAAGACAAACCAAGTTGTGCCTGAGTAGCTAAACTGAGAGCATATCTGGCATCTTCTTTAGCCCAGCCTTCAAGAAGGCTGTGGTTTTTTGGGTTTTTTGCAAGGTCTTCGTGTTTTTTGAATACATGGCGTTTAAGATTTTCAAGAAGTTCGAAATACGCGCTATTTTGCCGCTGGATCATGGCTACAAAGGTATTTTCTAAAGGTGTTTGCTTGATCTCCTCGGGGACAACAAAATCATTATCGAGCGTGATGTAACGCTGGGATTTTTCGGTATACGAACACAGCCGGAATTTTTCAAGTTCTTCCATAGCAAAGCGCGAAATACCTAGGATATCCAGATTAAAAACAGCGTGCTCAGCAACGGAATGATGTCCCATTTTAAATATGATGGATGAATTGGAGCGTCTGGCCCGTTCAATTTCATTTCGGGAATCTATTCTTAGCTCGTTGATTGGGCGCGGATCGCGGCTTATGCGGGCATAGGCGGCTGAGAGTACTTCGGGGGTCAAGTCTTCGCGCGCTTCTTTCCCCCCACTGAGTTCACTCAAGACATCTGTGTCAACATTATAACCGGCTAAAATAACCTCCATACAAAACCATCCTTTCTAAAGTTCCGGGTGTCCGGCTCTAGTAGCTTTTTATTAATAAAACTTCTTTAACGTGAAACTTTCTATTTATCCATACGCCTAAAATTGGAACCTTTAATTCCCATTGATGAACTTTCTTTGCTGACATTCTTATCTGCTTTAGATGTTCACTGTAATTAACCGGGTTACCGGCGCAATCATAATGTCCAACAATCATAATCATTTTTGAGTGATGCTTCTCCACTGAAATTTGGACGCGTTTTTTTATTGAAGCAATAATGGGCTTATTTTTATGCTGCGCCAGGATTTTATCAGGCCCAGGTTCAGTGATCATATCAACATGGTCAACTGCAGTGTATTTCTTAAGAAAAGCAATCGCAGGCTCTTGTGTTCTTCCATCAATGCAATTTATACAAGTTGCGAATTTTAATTTATTCATTATTAAACCCATCACACCCCCGGGGTGTGATTTGGTGGTAGTTAGGGCCTATCTTAATTTTTATTTTTCATAACCGTATTGCGTATAATCAATGCCGACCGCTTCCATGTCGGTTTTCATTGGGCCGTGAAAGCCGAATGGAGTTTCCTTAAAAAAAGCATCAACCAGATCTTTTTCGCTAATCTGAGGACGATTTTCTTTCTCGGCAAAACCTTCCGCTGCTTTTGATACTTTTTCGTTAGCGATATTGCGCAGGAAGATTGGGATCTTTTGGATCAGCTGCTTAAACTTTTCTTCGGTATTTTTATCCCAGTCCATTGTCATTTATTAAGAGAGTTAGGTGTTTTTATTGCTCGCGATTGCTACCGGCTCAAAATATTTTCCAGCAAAAGCGTCGCTATAAACATCAAAAATATTGTTTGTTTCAAGGTGCATGAAATGGCCGACATTCATGACTGTTTTTACTATGCAATTTGGAATCTTAGAAGCGAGAAAATGGACATCTTCGGGGTCAATAATCGTATCGTGCTCGCCCATTAAGATAAGTGTGTCGGCCTCAATTTTTTTAAGGTCGATTAAGTCCGTTAGATTTTCTGTAGATACTACAGACAGTCCATGCTCACTAAAAGTTTTCAGATTATCGTTGCTCATAGAGCGAAACTGTGTGGCGATGTCCCTTTTAATTTTCTCAGGAAGATTTTGGCCAAAACTCTGGATTAATACCTCTGCCATTTCTAAGCGGTTTTCTGTGTCAATGGACAGCCCCTTTTGAATTGTTTCGACCATTCTTTTGTTCGGCCGGGTTCCGATGCTTCCGAGGACCAACTGCTTGATTGTGTTTGGATATCGGGCGGCGAAAGCCAAAGCGACAACCCCGCCCCAGGAGGCTGTAGAAAGGGTGGTCTTGTTGTCAAACTGAGCGGATTTGATGACCGTATGCAAAATATCCACTTGTTCATCTAATGATAATTTTTTGGGCCCAGAAATGACTTGTGCTTTTCCCTGTCCGGGAAAATCAAAAAGGGCGATCTGATATTCACAAGAAAAACGGGTAACGAAGCTGCGCCACATGGCCATAGATTGCTGAACACCGTTAACGCACACAAGGTGAGGACCAGTATCTCCATAAATTCTAAGGGGAATGCTGAATCTGCCAGTTTCAATATTTTTTTTAAGGGTAGGACGATAATTTTTCATAATAACGTTGTGTAAAGTGAGGAAGGATTTAACCGTGCCC
>DAOWGG010000100.1 GCA_030637565.1 Candidatus Peregrinibacteria bacterium
AAAAACCCTTACAGGTAATTTAATACAAAAAATAATCAATTTTGTTACAAAGTTAATCTAAGCGATTCGTTTTTTTTCACGCCTTTGATGAGCCCAGTCTAAAATCTTCCTAGAAACCCCCTCAGGATCAGGGATACGATCAATAAAAAAATCAGAAGCATCACCAGCGGCCGTTTGAACAGTTAGATCTCCATATTTCAAAATAGTTGGGATGAAACCACTAATAGTACCCATTGTGTCCTGAATTTGCTCCAAGGGAGTAGAGGTTACACTTCTTTTTAAAAATGAAATTTGAGTCACATCAATCAAGCGATCAGTGGTAATAATAAAAATATCAAATTCCTCATCAAGCCATCGGATACAGGAAAAAAGAAGCCCATATAAAATAAAAACACAAGAAAAAATACCAATAACAACTCCACGATTATAATAGTTGGAGAGAGGGTAAATATTAAACCAAAATAAAAGGAAGAGAGCGAGTGGTAAAACAACAATCAAAAGAAAGGCAAGAAAAATTTTAGCAAAAACAATGGAGTGTTTTTGAATAACCGCTAAAACCTCTTCACCCTCTCTTTTCCCTGGGAAATCAAATGCAATACTCATAAAAACAAAAGGAATGGAAATACAATGCTAATAATAAAGGATAATTCGTTAAAATAAAATCAATTTAAGCCCCATACTCGAGCTTATCAATATCTTTAAGGTAACCCAGAGGAACTCTAGAGGGTTTTTGTCGGGGATACGTACGACCCTCTTGACGACGAAGAATATGCTGACGCTTCACACGATTAATCTGCTCTAGATAATAATGAGGATTCGGAGCAAATGGAATCACTACTGGAGGAGAGGAAGTAGAAAGCGTAATAACCAAAGCACCATAATTTAAATAATTACGAAAAATTCCATGGGCAACCACGCCTACATCCTGGATTTTGGTCAAATCAATCGCATCATTGTCATTTTTCAAAAAAACAGTCTTTCGAGCGATAACGATTCGACAGTCCGTAATGATAATAACGTTAAAATAAAAATTAAAAAGTTGAAGGAAGAATGTGTTAATAAAAAAGATGGAGACGATAATAACCAAAAAGGCAAAGGAAGTGTATAAAAAACTAATTTTAAAAACAGTAATAATTGCCCCAATAACCAAAGAAGTCAAAAGACTCAAAAGACCAACCGTTAAGCCAAAAATAAGAGGTTTAAGAAAATGCGTCCAATGCTTTCGAAAGAAAAACTGAACTTCTTCGTAATCGAGCGGCCCGACTTGTGTCATTAAATCACCCATACGCCTTTTTAAGTAAACGGAGGGCCATTAGGGGTTTATATAATAGCACAAAATAAAAATAGAGCAAATAGTTTAGCCATTATACAGATTGAATCTCTATCTTTTCCTTAAAAACCAATTTAATAAACCGATAAGTTGCATTCCAAATTCGCTTGATTCGAGAGGGCTCACGGAAAAGACGCCACAACCATTCAAGGCCTAATTTTTGCATTAATTTAGGCGCTCTTTTAATTTTACCGCCATAAAAATCAAAAGAACCCCCCACACCAATCGCGACCTTAACCGAACTCAGCTTAAATAAATTTCGATGAATCCAAAGCTCCTGACTAGGACTGCCATAGGCAACAAAAAGAATATCAGGTTTTACCTCGTTAACCAGATCACAAATTTCATCCTCATCTTCTTTATGAGGGGATCCTTCGTGATAACCAATAATAGATGCCTTAGGGTAAAGAGATAATAATTTTTGCTTCGCACGCTTTGCTACCCCCTTAGAAGCCCCAAGTAAATAGATTTTCCAATGATTCTCTTGGGAATATTCCACTAATTTTGGAAGTAAATCTGAACCTGTAATGCGCTGACTCAAAACACTTTTTATTTTTTTAGGCGAAAAAACAATAACAACTAAAGAAGAGAAAAGCTGAAAATAATTTTTAAAAATATTCTCAAAAAGTGGTAGGGAAAGATAATAAGCCGCCCACAAAACACCAATTCCATCTGCTGTATTTAAGTTAGATGCCTGAAGAACTTCCGAAAATTCATCATCCACAGAGGCGTTCAAAATCATTTCCGGATTCACCGTCACCACATAAGCTTTACGATTGGAGGAGACAAAATCTTCAATGCGACCCAAAAAACTTTTATAAGTTAAGTTATCAATTGGAACACCTGTGATATCAATGCGTTTCAAACTCACTTTTTAGTTGCGATTAAACATAAATTAAAAGATCTTTTAAAACTTACCCGATTTCCTCTTTTTACAAAATAAAATTCTTTAATTTCCCAATTTTTATTTTTAAAATAATGAAGAAATTCGTTGGGTAAGAAGGCATGATAATACCTTTTTATAGGATGTTTTCCCCACTTAATCCATAAGTCATTCCAAGCATATCTTAATCCAAAATGAATCAAAAACGAAAAAATAGATTTTAAAAGTACTAAAAAGTACTTTGATTGAAACAGATTCCAAACCGTCAAAATCAAAACCCCATCTTTTTTGAGAACCCGATGCATTTCAGAAACCGATTTTTGTCGAAGACGACGACCTGGAAGATGATGAAATGCAGCAATAGAAACAATGGCATCAAAAGTATTATCGGGTAAATTTAAATCCGCCATGTCCCCTATCTTAAAAACAGTATTCGGAAAATTCTCACGAGCCTTTTCAAGTAAATGAGAATTATTATCAACACCTAAATAATCAACATCTTTATCTTTTAAAAGCTCATAAAACCGACCATTCCCACAGCCAAGATCAAGTACTTTTGAATGCTTTTTAATGAAGGGTAGAAAGTCTTGAAATTCAGACCATTGAACCTTACGACTCTGATCGAACTCGCCTGCAATCGCTGAATACGCTTTTTTAACCTGCTCCCGAATTGTATTGCTGTGCTTTTTGCGCATACTAAAAAATAACGCCACCAGTATACCTGAAAAAGGACTAGGGACTAGGGATTATCGACTAGCTTAGTTCCTAGTTGATAGTTCTTAGTCCTTACGAAATAGTTGTTCCTATATAGAAGAATGGAAGCATGACAGCCAAAAGAATCGAACCAACCAAAAGTGCCACAATAAAAATCATAATAGGCTCAATCATGGTCGAAATATTCTTCAAAGTATAATCGATACTCTTGTGATAGTTTTGACGAATTTTTATAAGCATCTTAGCAATAGTCCCCGTCAGCTCACCAATGTGAATCATTTGAGCGACCTGCAAAGGGAAGAGCTTATGTTCTTTAAACTTCTGAGCTTTAATGTCTTCTAATCCCATCATTTCACTCACACTTCTACCCAAAACAATTCCATGACGAATCTCAGAAATCGCTCGTCGATAATGAAGATTCTCAATCGTTCTTTCTGAAATTTCAAACGCCTCAGTGATCAAAACACCACTCTGCAAAAGCATTCCTAAATTAGCAGCAAAAGCCATAATGTTTTGTTCTTTTGCAATACGACCAAAGACCGGGATACTGGAAACAAATTTTTCCCACATCAACTTCCCAAATGTAGTCTTATTAATCAAAATTAAAAGAATGACGACAAAAGCGAAAGACGCACCAAAAATAAATAAATAATAAGTAGACAATACGTTACTGATATCAATAACAATCTGAGTTAAAGCAGGAAGTGTAGCATTGGACTGCTCATAAAGCTCTGCAACCTTTGGAATAACAAAAATCATCATTCCCGCAACCATTGAAAGCGCTAGAACAACTAAAATTACCGGGTAAAACATCGCTCCTTTAATTTTTCTCATAAAATCTTGATGCCCTTCTAAATCCTCTACAATTTGAGACATCACCTCTTTTAAATTTCCACTTTTTTCCGCCGCCTCAACAAGCGCTGACTGCATTGGGGGGAAGACATGTGGAAAAACAGCCATCGACTCAGCCAAGCTCATTCCTCCATTAATATGGTGAATCATTTGATCATATAGCTTTTTGACCGTCTTATTTTTCGTTTGTGCCTGCATGATTAAAAGTGAATCAATCAAAGTCACCCCCGATCCAATCAATGTCGCCATCTGATCATAAAAGATCAAACGTTCACGATTAGAGAAACGAACAAACTTCAACCCCTTAGCACTCTTTCCACTAAGTTTTGTTTTTTCAGCAACCTGAGGAGTAATAATAGGAGAAGTAGCAGGGGTAGCTGGAGCCACAGTAGGCGAAGTAGAAGTTGTAGCAGCAGGAGTTGATGGGGCTACAGGAACAACAGGCTCAGAAGAAACAGGCTCCACAGGAGTAGGCGGAACCACTATTTTTTGTTTATGGTGAGTAAATCTCCCAAAGAAGAGATCAATCTCTAGCCAGAGATCGGAAAATGCATGCCGAAGATTTTTAGCAAGTGCATTCATTATTTAAGTATTAATGTATCACTGGAATTTCCATCGAAATCTTGAACGGTCAATGTTAAAGATTCAGTAAGAACATCCGAGCTATAAATATATTTCTTTCCATACGGCGCTAATATTTCCATACGTGGGCTATTTGTATTGTTAATCAAAATCGGATTAGCGGTAGCACTCTCTCGTGAGAGATTGAAATGAATAAAGCGAATTCGATTGGAAATAACATCATCACTAACCAATTCATAATTCCATTCAATGTCTTCTGCAGTATTAAATTCAATACACTCACTAGCAACACCAACACTTCTTACTTCAATAATTTTCCCCTCCCCATTTTTTTGAGTCAAATTACCAGCTTCATAATCAATACTATGACCATCGGTACAACTGGAACCTAAACTCAAAAGCAAAGGATTACTTACATCATTTCCCTCTTCAATTACAACAAAGCCAGGTAAAAAATGAATCACTGCTTTATCAAAATCCCCACGTAAAACCTTTAGCTCTTCTTGCTTAACCAAATCGGTTAAAAAACTAGTCACCTCACGAGCTTTTAAAATATCTCCCAAATAACCAAATCCAACTACAGAAGAAACAGACATAACCGCCACAATAGCAACTACCACCAAAAGCTCCACTAGAGAGAATCCCGATGCTGTTAAATTATTTTGTTTAATGATTTTTTGTTAAGCAATTATTTGCAACGCTTGTTCAATAGTAATATCCCCCGTCACAGCTTTATAAAGAGCATCTTTTTTAAGCGGGATCATCCCTTCTTCAACAGCTTTGGCTTCAATTTCCTGATGCGAAGCATTATCAACAATCAGCTCTTCTACAGCAGGTGACATTTCAAGGACTTCAAAAAGACCAATACGACCTTTGTATCCCGTGTTATTACACTGCTCACAGCCCTTGGCTTGATAAAAGAAATCATCTTCGGGGTTTGTCCCAATTTCATCACGCAAAAGTTTATGATATTTTTTGGGAACCTCGTACTGTTCACGGCAATAATTACAAACTTTACGAACCAGGCGCTGAGAAATAATAAGCTTCACCGCCGCCGTGATTAGGAATCGATCAATTTCCATATTGAGCAAACGCTGGATCGTTCCTACCGCCGTGTTGGTATGTAGGGTAGAAAAAACCAAATGCCCCGTCAGCGCCGATTCGATCGCCAATGAAGCCGTTTTTTGATCACGAACTTCCCCCACCATAATAATATCCGGATCCTGACGAACCAAAGAGCGAATTCCATCGGGAAAATCAAAGCCAATATCAGGATTGATCTGACTTTGAGTTACATTAGGAATCTGATATTCAATCGGGTCTTCAAGGGTAGAAATGTTATAGGCCGTCGCATCAAAAGTAGAAATCATAGAAAAAAGCGAAGTAGATTTACCACTACCCGTAGGCCCTACCGCCAAAATCATTCCATATGTCGCCCGTAAATGCTTTTCAACTTTTAAAAGACTACTCGGAAGC
>DAOWGG010000037.1 GCA_030637565.1 Candidatus Peregrinibacteria bacterium
AAGGCAAAAGAGGAGTCTGCTTAATTTGTTTTATTTTTAAATTTTTTAAAATTATTAATTCTTAATTTATAATATTATGTCTGAAGAAAAGACTGAAATTAAATTGTCTAAAGCCGCTCAAGGTATTTTGGATGATGTTAAAAAGCTAACCGTTCTTGAATTAGCTGACCTTGTTAAAGCAATGGAAGAAGAGTTCGGTGTTTCTGCTGCTGCTCCTGCTGCCGCTGCTGCTCCTGCTGCTGGTGGTGATGCTGGTGCTCCTGCTGAAAAAGACTCTTTCGATATTGAATTGGTATCTGGAGGAGGTCAGAAAATCGCTTGTATCAAAGTGGTTCGTGAAATTACAGGTCTTGGTCTAAAGGAGGCTAAAGATATTGTAGACGCTGCTCCAAAAGTATTTAAGGAAGGAGTAAAGAAAGACGAAGCTGAAGAAATTCAGAAAAAACTTGAAGAAGCAGGTGCTACTGTTGCTTTAAAATAATCTTTCTCCAATTTTTAGATAACAAACCCTGTGCTGTAACCCAGTGCAGGGTTTTTGTATAGTTAAAATTCAAGTTTCGTTCCTTGACGATTCACCTTCCAAGTGATAAGTTTTCTTAAGTAAAATCCTTTGTTTTATGTCCCATTTCCGAACGCGTAAAATTCGACAAAAACCAACTCTTCAACCTCTGAAGAAGATTAAAAACAGCCTTTCTTCCAGCTCAAATATCATCACGAGAATGAACAAGAAGCAATGGAGTTATATTATTGGCAGTTTTTTGATTTTAATGGCGAGTGTGATTGTTATTAGGGTGACAACCGCGGCTTACAATGCAATTCAAAATTTTGACACAAAAGATGTGGTTTTTGCATTGGGAACCGACTTAAAGCAGGATGAATATGGATACACCAATATGGTACTTCTGGGAGACGGAGGTCATGAGCGTGATGGGGCCGACTTGATCGATACGATTATGGTAGCGAGCATGGATTTTAACAATCGATCGGTATCACTTCTCTCATTCCCTCGTGATTATTATTTGAGATATATCGATAATAAAGATTTAGCCGATCGAAAAATCAACGAACTTTATCGTGATTTCCGAAAGACTCTAGGGGATAACGAGGCCTATGAAACCTATCAAGAGGTTTTAGGAGATTTGGTCAATCTTGAAATTCATTATTACGCTCGTGTGGATTTCAACGCTTTTGTGGAAGTAGTCGATAGCTTGGGGGGCGTTACCATCGATGTAAAAAAGGCTATTTACGACCCTTATTACCCCAATGAAACCGATGACGGCTACACGGTGTTCGAGATGGGTGAGGGAACACAGGAGATGAACGGAGAAACTGCTCTTAAGTTTGTGAGAAGTCGAAAAACCACTTCCGATTTCGATCGTGCCGCGCGTCAGCAGCAAGCTTTGATGGCGATTAAAGACAAGGCTCTTTCAGGGAATGTTCTCACGAATCCAAAAACCATTAAAAAACTTTACGAATCGATCAAAAACAACATCAATACAAACCTCACCTTACGAGAGATGATTGCGATGGGATCGTTCGCTAAAAACTTCGATAGGGATCACTTGGTAATGAAGGTTTTACATGATGACCCAGGGAATGACGGAGGGTTTTTACACACTCCAGAGCGGAAGTATTACAATGGCCAATTTGTATTGGTTCCCGATGGGAATAATTTAGATTATATTCACCGTTACGCCGATCTAATCTTCCATCATCGAGAGGCATTGATGAACCCCATTCAGCTCGAAATTCTCAATGCAACCAGAGAGCCTGGAATCGCTCGAAACGCCGCTGGTTATTTAAAGCGTTTTGGTTTTAAAACAGTGAATCTAGACAATCTATTCGATGATTCAGGAGAGAGGAAATATGTTGAAAAAAGCTTCATTCAATACAATCACTGGGAGGTGGAAGCCGATGGAAATGTAGCGGCAAAACATCAATCTACTATAGAGGCTCTGGATAAATTCATAAAAGGAGAACCCATTCCGAGCAGCGAACCTGTTGACGAGGGGGATGTCGATATTTCAATTGTTTTAGGGGCAGATTACCAGATATTTTAGTTCAATCGTTTTTTCTTGCATTTAAAGGGGGTTTAGTATAGAATTCCGTAGCCTTACGAAGCTATTCGTATTTTTCAATTCCTAATTCACTTAAGAAATGCCGATTACTAAACAAGTTATCAAGCGTGTAAAACAAGCCAATGCTAAAGCTGCACGAAACAAGCACTACAATAGTCACATGAAATCCATGATCAAATTATTTTTGGATTATGTGAAAAAAGAAGACGGGGGTAATGCAGAGAAGATCATGCCTAAGGTAATTAGTAGTATCGATACTTGTACTAAAAAGAAGATTATCCACGGGAATAACGCATCTCACAAAAAATCACGTTTGAGCCGAGCATTAAACGGTATTAAATCAGCCCCTAAAGCAAAAGTAGAAAAGAAGGTGGAGAAAAAGGTAGAAAAGGCAGAAAAAAAAGAGGCTCCTAAAGCAGAAGAGACTAAATAGTTTTCCGGTTGCCATCTGATAGCTAGCTGAAAACAATTTGAATATAATATGAGCAAAGGTAAATACCTCGCAATCGATTATGGAGACCGCCGTGTAGGCCTAGCGGTATCCGATTTTGACAAGCAGGTAGCTTTTCCTCGTGATTTTTTGGAATATAAGTCAATCAAAGGTCTTCTTAATCAAATTAAGAGTTTTTGTGATGAGGAACAAATAGTTAAGGTGATCATTGGTCTTCCAATCGAAATGGATGGAACGATGGGGGATCGGGTGATAAAAACCTATGAATTCGCCGATCGACTCAAAAAAGCCATCGATCCAATCACGGTAGAATATTTTGATGAGCGGCTAACCACCAAGCAATCAATCCGAAAGCTTCAGATGCAGGGGGTTAAGGCGAAAGATCAAAAAGGCCAACGCGATATGGTGTCCGCGCAGATTATTTTAGAGGCGTACCTAAAGAGTTTGTAGTTTAAACAAAAAACATTTTCACCGCTTGCTCCACAGTTTTTGCCTGACTAAAGGATAAAATCTGTTTGAATCCGAGCTTTTCTGCCTCCTTGATTCGTTTTTGCATTTGGGTTACATTTCGAATTTCGCCCGATAGGCCGACTTCTCCCATTACTGCCAAATCGGAGGGAAGTGGTTTTTTAGTTTTAGAACTGGCGATGGCCATCGCAATAGCTAAATCGACCGCTGGTTCGTTCAATTTCAATCCCCCAACAACATTCACGAACACATTGGATGAATCGAGTTTTATTTTTGTGTATCGCTCCAGCACCGCAATAATAATGTTGAGGCGATTCAAATCAACCCCGCTTGCGGTGCGCTTGAGATAATCAGATTGAGCGTAGTTGGTGAGCGCCTGAACTTCGACTAAAAACGTTCGTGTTCCCTCTAAAACCGGCACAATCACGGATCCAACGGGGTTTTCGGCTCGCCCTTCTAAAAATAAAGCGGAAGGATTAGAAACTTCTTCAAGGCCTTTCTCATTCATTTGAAAAACACCCACCTCATCCACTGCTCCAAAGCGGTTTTTAGTGGTACGAAGCAGCCGGAATTGATGGAAACGATCTCCTTCTAAAAACAAAACCGTATCCACCAAATGAGTGAGTACTTGCGGACCGGCTAAGTTACCTTCTTTGTTTACATGGCCGATAAGCAGGATAGGAATGTTTTTTTGCTTAGCCACCTGCATCAACTGCTCGGTGACGTAGCGAACTTGTGAGATAGAGCCTGCCTGACTGACGACCTCATCACTCGCCATCACCTGCACACTATCAACGACCACAAAGCCAGGCTTCTCGGCTTCAATGGTAGCCAGAATGGATTCTAGGCTATTCAGATTTAGCAAATTGATAGGATTTTTAATTTTCAGGCGTTTGGCACGGCTAGATATTTGATCAACAGACTCTTCCCCAGAGAAATATAGAACTTTGCGACCAATCGCCGCCATTCGATCGCAGATTTGGAGAGTTAGAGTTGATTTTCCGATGCCAGGGTCTCCGACTAAAAGTGCCATTGAATCGGACACAAATCCCCCGCCCACCACGCGGTCGAACTCGGAAATACCCGTCACCAAACGTTCCTTTTTTATCTCCATATTTTCGATGCTAATCGTTGGCTTTGCAGCGACAGCGGTAAGTTGCTTTTCTTTTTTCCCAATATTCACCACGTCTTCGACGAGACTATTCCAAGCATTACAATCTAAACACTGTCCGCCCCATTTAGGACTCTGGGCATTGCATTTTGTACAAACATAAATAGCTTTGAGTTTCATTTCTATTTTAATTATGAATTCGTAATTAAGCTTAGTAAACAAATGTTCACCCGTCAATACTTAATTGTAACTCCCGTTTAATTTGTTATAATGTCGGCATCAATTAATCATCAAATATTATGGCTCAATTTCCACCCGTTTTTCAAATGCCGGAACTTCCTGCTTTGAA
>DAOWGG010000153.1 GCA_030637565.1 Candidatus Peregrinibacteria bacterium
GTGGATGAAATTAGCAAAACCAAAGGCTCCTCAAGAATCTCAAAAAGAACTCATTATGGCGGTTGGTTTTATCAATACTATTGTCACCACTTTCTTTGTCGCTTTTTTTATTAATATGCTCAGCATCACCCAATGGGTGCATGGCTTAGCAACAGGTCTTCTATTAGCGATTGGATTTATTGGCTCTGCCATGCTCAGCGATGTGATTTGGGGGGAGCGGCCTTTTGAACTTTATCTAATTCATTTTGGATATCGGGTGATTACATTTGGCTTCGTCGGCGCTCTTATAACTTTCTTTTAATTGTACATGAAAAAGAAGCTCTTCAATAAAGCGCTCAAAGTTCTTTTGATGACCAATGGCCTTATTTTGCTTGCTGGCGCTATGATTGGCCCTATTTACGCTCTATTTGTAGAACGCGTTGGCGGTGATTTAATGGATGCCAGTATCGCTGGTGGACTCTTTGCGCTTTCTGCTGGCTTTGTTAGTTTAATTTTTGGACGCCTTTCTGATAAAACAAAAGATACCACTTGGGTTGTGATTCTTGGGTACTTATTAATTGCCTTGGGGTTCTTTTTATATCTCTTTGTCGACTCTGTCTCCTTCTTATTCATTGTGCAGATCATTATAGGGACTGGGGAAGCGATTTATTCCCCCGCCTTCGATAAACTCTATTCGCTTCATGTTGATAAAAAAAGAAGCGGGGCTCAGTGGGGAGCTTGGGAATCCATGAATTACTTCACCATTGC
This sequence comes from Candidatus Peregrinibacteria bacterium, assembly GCA_030637565.1. Taxonomy (GTDB): domain Bacteria; phylum Patescibacteriota; class Gracilibacteria; order UM-FILTER-43-11; family UM-FILTER-43-11; genus DAOWGG01. Next base: position 748 of record DAOWGG010000153.1, read on the forward strand.
CATTGGCGCCTTTGCCGGAGGAGTGATTGTGAATCAATTTGGATTCGAAGCGGTGTTTTTGGTGATGATGACGCTTTGTTTAGCCAGTGCGATTCTTCTTTATTTTTTCAAGGAGAAAAGTACGCTTTAGGCGCTCTCAACAATCTTCTCCAAAAACTCCGTCGGATGCATCGGAGGTTTTTCTTCAAGAGTCTAATATATCACAACGGAAGATTGGGCTATACCCCCCTCTCCATACCCAGCTCAATTAATTCCGTTATAAGATCTGAATAGGATTTTCCGGATGCTTCCCAGAGTTTGGGGTACATACTTATTGCTGTGAAGCCAGGAAGGGTATTGATTTCATTTACCATTATTTCGCCATTTTCCATTAAAAAGGAATCCACGCGACCCATTCCTTCACAAAACAGTGCCTCATAAGCTTTCATCGAAACTTCCTGAACCTTTTTAACCGTTTCTTCGGGTAAATCGGCGGGGATTTTTAGCTCAGCACCGTGTTCATCCAAATACTTCGCTTCATACGAATAGAAACTGTGCTTGTCGGTATTGGTGATTACCTCACCTGGAACTGAAGCGGATAATTCTTTATTGCCAAGAACAGAGCACTCAATCTCGCGACCTTTTATATTCTCTTCGATGATTATCTTTGAATCATGACCAAACGCATCATCGACTGCTTTATTAAATTCTTCTTCGTTTTTAACACGATTTATGCCGACTGAAGAGCCAAGATTGCATGGCTTGATGAATAATGGGAGGTCAAGCTTTGCAATTATCTTATTGTAATCTATTTCACCCTTCTTATGATCGTAAAATACGAAGAAGTCAGCGCTTGGCACCCCCGCATCCCTGAACAATTTTTTCATAGCCTCTTTATCCATCCCGACAGCAGACCCCATTACCCCAGCACCAACAAACGGCATTCCGGATACCTTAAGTAAGCCTTGCATTGAGCCATCTTCACCATTTGGCCCGTGTAAAACAGGAAACGCTACATCAATCTTACCAATACTCTCGCCAGTCTCTTTTATCATCAATGGATTGTCTGATCCGGGTAGGACTACTAACGGTTTACCATTCGGTTTTAGGGCAATGTTTTTTGGGTCATCCGGACTGACTAAATAGTCGGATTCATCCATTAAGAACCATTCCCCTTTTTTACTGATACCGACTAGCACAGGTATAAATTTATCCCGATCTATTGCAGCTATTACATTCTTTGCTGACTGGAGCGATACTTCATGCTCTGCGGATTTCCCCCCCATCAATACGAGAACTCTTTTTTTGGTATTCATTTATCTGTGGTTACTTTTGAAGACAGAATACATCAAAAATACTAATTTAATCTAGTATCCGTATTATTTCTAAGGTTTTGTAGTGTTTTACCTTGGAATTCTACAAATGCTATTAAATCTTTGCCA
>DAOWGG010000093.1 GCA_030637565.1 Candidatus Peregrinibacteria bacterium
CTTATTTTGAATGGCTACAAAACCAACAATCGTATTATTGGCCTGAGGAAGAAATACAAGTTAAACTGAAACGTGTGATGATCGACTCTCTGGTTCGTATTCTGGATTTCCAGCAAGAGCATAAATGTTCACTGCGTGAAGCGGCTTATATATCTGCCTTTGACCGACTGGATAAAGCGTTGAAACTGAGAGGATCAGGAGCACATTTGAGATGTAAGGTTTATAATAAATAATCCAAATAGCCATGACTTTAAAAGAACAAATCATTGCCGATATGACAGCCGCCATGAAAGCCCGAGAGGTGCTTAAATTGAGTGTTTTACGTATGCTGAAAGCGGATATTATGAAGTTTGAAGTGAGCGGTGGGGATAAGGTGGCTACTGATGAAGTGGTGGCTGACCTGGTAAAAAAGGGAATCAAACAGCGCAAAGAAGCGGCTGAAGGCTTTGAAAAAGGTGGAAATGCTGAGGCGGCTCAAAAAGAACTGGATGAAATCAAGATCTTAGAAACCTATATGCCTGAGCAAATGGGAGAAGATGAAGTGAAAGCGATTGTTCAAGAGGTCATCGGTCAAATTAACCCACAAGGACCACAAGACTTTGGGAAAGTGATGGGTGCTGTAATGGGTAAACTAAAAGGCCAAGCCGATGGAGGTTTGGTGAATAAGGTGGTTAAGGAGTTGCTTACTTAGATTTTCTAAACTCTTTTGGTAATTTAGGCTTATCCGACTTAACTACTCCTGCGTCCTGTCCTACCCTCTCTTGATGTGTAGAAACTACTTCTTCGGCCTGAAGGAGTTCCTTTGGATTGAAAAAATCTTGAATTTCACTTGTCACTGTTGTGGCTGTCGATGCAACCAGAGAAATTGCGTTAATAACAAGGCAAATCTCAACAATTTTATTCCAAATATGCTTAAAGTCATAATCTCCGCCCTCAATTTCCATGATGAGCTCGTTTATTCTCTTTGAATATTTCTTTTTTTGCTTTGGGGTGAAATTATTACTTACCCTTACCAGATTTTTTAAGCTCTGAAGCCCTTTTGCAAGGTCCTCTTCCGTAAGATTTTCAGGATCACTAAATTTAATTGAACAATTCATCTCAATTGCATCATAAATATCAGTCAGATACCCCTCACCCATAACCCCTTCCGTTTTATAATAGCTGTTTATATACCCCTTCAATTCTTTAACTTTCCTCTCCGTTATCTTCAGAATATATTCAGTCGCCTCTTCGCCATGCTCAATTCGATCCCCAAAATTTCCAACTAAACTGATCAAATTCTTAATATTCGTTTCATAGGTGTACTCCTCAGCAGCTTCTACTAGCCTTGAAAGTGCGCCCTTGGTGGTCTGACATTCAACTACAAGATCGTCAGTATCTTCGATATTTGCGCCCTCAAAGCAAGTAATAAGGTGCTCATATTGCTCGTTAAGATGTTCCATCAGTTTTTTTGAATCCATAATAGCTTTGTTATACAAGGCTTAATACCTTACATCACAATTACGAAATTGACAAAAAAATTAGATTCCCGCCTGCGCGGGAATGACAACAAATTTTAATTCTTATACTCATCCCATGACTTCGGTTCCAAATCCTCTATCTTATATTTCTCGATAGAATTAATCAGGGCTTTGGCGAATTGAATATTGGCGATGAGCGGGATGTGCTGATCGACGGCCATTCGGCGGATGGTGTAACCATCGGTGAGTTCGTCGTGAGCGTATTTGGTGGGAATGACGATTGATAAATCGATCTTGCCAGCTTTTACGTATTCGGAAATATTCGGGCTCTTTTTGGCGGAAACTTTGTGTAACTTAGTTACCTTGATTCCATTTTCTTTTAAGTACTTCGCGGTTCCTTCCGTGGCGAATAGGTTGTATTTCATCGCTTCTAATTTTTTCACAGCGGAAAGCATGCTGACCTTGTCTTTTAATTTTCCAACGGAGAGTAAAACATTCTTTTTAGGAATCTTATAGCCCACCGCTAAATAAGATTTTAAGAAAGCGGCTTCGAAGTCGTTTCCGAAACAAGCCACCTCACCCGTACTGGCCATCTCTACTCCAAGAACAGGATCGGCTCCTTTCAAACGAGGGAAGCTGAATTGAGGGAATTTAACCCCTACATAATCGAGATCGACGGTTTGATAACGAGCGTTTTTATCCACATTTCCCACCATCGCTTTGGTGGCGATATCGATGAAATTGTATTTAGTAACTTTTGAAACAAATGGGAAAGACCGACTGGCACGCAAGTTACATTCAATCACCTTTATGTTGTTGTCTTTCGCCAAGAACTGAATGTTGAATGGCCCTGTGATATTGAGGGATTTAGCGATCTGCTTTCCTATCTTTTTTACCCGACGTAGGGTTTCTAAATACGTTCGCTGAGGAGGTAGTACAATGGTGGCATCTCCACTATGAACCCCTGCGTCTTCCACGTGTTCTCCGATGGCATAAATAAGAACCTTTCCCTTTGAAGC
>DAOWGG010000086.1 GCA_030637565.1 Candidatus Peregrinibacteria bacterium
ATTGGTTCCAAATTTAACATACCCTACTCCAACAATACTGTATTCGAGTTTGAATACTCGACTTACTTTTTTGTAAGTTTTCGAAACCAAAAGAATTTCTTTTACACCAGGTAATCGAACGACTTGCCCTTCATTAAGCTTTTGCTTGTCTCCAATAACACCAATAGCTGTTCGTTGGGTTCCGAACATCGCTTCACCTTTTAGGTCGTGTTCTTCAATCACGTGTAGTACGTGGTCGGTCATTTCACGCGTTGCGTCTTTGCTCATTACTATAATCATTTTTTATGGGGTTAGCTTTTAGTAATTGGTGGTGTAAAAAAACCGCCTGGTAGCGGTCATTCATTTCTATTGTATGAAATAACGGCCGCTTAGCGGGTTTCAAAGTAAAAACCAAAGAAAAAAGACTGTTTATTCATATCGTTTTTAGTGTAGCAATTTTTCATGGGGTGTCAAAAGAATCCTTAATCCCGAATGGCTGCCCCCGTTGACTTTAAATTGGCCAATACTTTTTTGTGGATTTCGCTTACTTCCTCCTCCTTTAGTGTTCGATCGTCTGCGCGGTAGGTAATGGAATACGTCAGACTTCTTTTATCTGCTCCAATATTTTCTCCTTCGTATTCATCGATTAAATCAATGTTTTTAACCAATGTTTTATCGGTTTTTTGAATCGCATTGGTGTAGTCCTGCGCTAGGTTCTTTTTTGGAATTAACACACTTACATCCAATTGAATTGATGGATATTTAGGAAGCTCTTTGTATTTTGGGGTTTGATCGATATTCATTGCATGAATTGATTCCATATTGATTTCAGCAATGGTGACTCGTTCTTTTATTCCAAAATTCTTTCCAATTTGTGGATGTAATTCATAAAGTGATCCAATGGTTTGACCTCTCAAAATTATGTCTGCTATACGTCCTGGATGTTGATGACTTTCGCTGTTTTTTTCGTTTGAAGGCTTTAATTTAAATCCTAAATGCTCAATGGTTCCTTGTAATTCTCTAAAATCAGATCCAACTGTGGTTATGATCAAATTGGATTCCTCTTCGGCTTTGTCGGCTTTTTTGTGGTAGGTACGAGCGAGCTCAAAGAGCTTAAATTCTTTCTGATAACGAGTGTTGTCGGCAATCATTTCCATTGTCCATGGAAGCAGGCTCTCTCTCATGATCGACAGTTCACTGCTGATAGGATTGGTCACTTCAATGCTGGCACTTCCTTGCTCCATTCCACATTTCTTTAGTAGCTCAGGACCTAAAAATGAGAACGTGTATATTTCGTTGAAGCCAAATGAAACCAATTTGTCCTTCATCTCTTTCTCGAAACGTCGTCGTGCGTTGATTGCTACAGGTTTATTGCTTATTTTTGGGGCGACAAATGGGATTTCATCGTAACCATAAATTCGTACCACTTCTTCAATTAAATCCGCTTCCATATGAATATCACCCAACCTCCAGCTAGGAATAATGACTTCAAAACATTCTTTATTTTCTTTTAATTCAAATCCAAGGTCATTTAGAATTCGTTTAACCTCCTTGTCTGGAATGTTATATCCTATCAATCGCTCCATTTGACTTTTTCGAAGTTCAATTGATCGATTTTCAGATTTATAATTTTTAAATTCAACAACTTCGCTGGCTATTTTAGCGTTAGGACAAAGCTCTAAAATTAATTCCATACTTCGGGATAATCCCTCTTTTGCTAATTCATTATCGACACCTTTTTCGTAAATAATCGCCGCGTCACTGATTTGCCCCAATCCTCGTACGCCTCGCCTGGTAAGTTCTGGGTTGTAAACAGGGGCATGCAAAAGCACTCGGTTGGTTTTTTGGTTAATACCACTGTGTAATCCGCCCATAATTCCACATAGGTCGAACAGTTCGTTTCCGTCGTCGAATACCGTGATTCCTTCGAATAATTCGATTTCTTTTTCATCCAATGTAATCACTTTTTCACCTTTCTTGCTTTTACGCATGGTCCATTTCTTGCCTTTTACTTGATCTAGGTCAAAAGCATGCATTGGCATTCCGAGTTCCAGCATTACGTAGTTCGTAATATCTACAATATTGCTGATGGGTCGGATTCCGCAGGCAATTAAGTGTTGTTTCATCCAATCGGGTGAATCTTTTACTTCGATTCCCGTTAAATAGACGGCCAAATAATTGGAGCACGCGTCTTTATCTTTGATTTTGATTTCGATTGGCAGAGGACTTCCGTTCTTGGTCCGTTCTTGGTCCGTTGTGGAGCTATCGTTTTTCCATTTACCCAATCCACAAGCAACGAATTCGCGAGCGAAGCCACGGTGGCTGAAAAGGTCTGGGCGGTTCGTGATCGCGTGGTTGTCTACATCAATCACCACATCATCTAATCCCAATGCTTTGGCTAACGGAGTTCCAGTAGGCGCATTGATGTGACTCAGATCCACAATTTCATGCTCTCCTTTTTTAGGGAACATTTCGTCCAGTCCAATTTCTTCTGCAGCACAAATCATTCCAAAACTTTCTTCGCCTCGAATCTTCGCTTTTTCCATTTTTACCACGTCGGTTCCATGCCATTTTACTACGGCACCGAGTTGGGCAAATGCCACTTTCATTCCTTCTTCTAAATTAGATCCTCCACACACCACTTGAATCTTTTCTTGTCCATTATCCACCATGGTAATGCGGAGTTTGTCGGCATTTGGATGGGGAAGGATTTTATCAATTTTACCCAAAACCACTTTATCTAAATGGGCTCCAGTGTCTTCCATGGTTTCTATTTCGGCACTACGAGCAGTAATGATTTCTTTGATTTTATCGTTGTTTTTTTCGGTTATGTCGATGAAGTTCGATAGCCAGTTGAGTGAGATTTTCATGTTTAATAACGTTGTGACGGAATAACGTCATAACCATACCCTAAAAAGGCTAATTTCGAAATTCGAAATTCGAAAAAATAACAAACTCCAAATCCTAAATCTCAAATTATTTGGTGGGTTTTTTTGTTTTTGTAGCTTTTTTTTCAGCGAGCTTTTTTGCTTCCATTGCTTTCCCCTTCCCCTTTTCAGCTTGTTCTTGTAGGTATTTTGCTGGACTTTTTAAAAAACTAGATCCTTCTTTTTTTAGCTTCTTGAAAACATGAGATTCCTCACCGTGTTCTCCTTGAGCAAATTCGATAATATCATTGGTCATGGCAAAAATTTCCTCTCCCATTACCATTGGAGCGTCTTTTAGACCTTCATATTTTGTTCGATTTTTTGGAACCGCGAGCCATTTTTTTTGCCAACCATCTACCTTCTTTTTATCAACGCCTGTTTTTTCTCCGATTTTGCTGAATATTTTTTCAACAGGGTGATCATTTTTTGGGTTTTCTTTTTTAGGCATAATTTTAAATTGGGTTTGATTTTTTTAAATTTTGTCTATATATTATATCAGCTTTTTACTCCAAAGACAATTTTATGTTGAGACCTATGCCCTTCACATCATCTTTTGATCTTCCTTCAGATGAGCCAATTCGTTCTTATGACCCTAATGACGTACAAGGAGCGAGTTATCGTATTTTAAGTGAGCTTGGACAAGGAAAGGACTTTCAGGAGGTTTTGACTCATTTAGGTCAGCGTCGGAATGATCCTGAAAATTTTGTTGCTGAGTCGACTTTAAGTTTAATTAGCCAAATTCGTCTTTTCCTTTCTGCTCGAATTCCTCGAAAAACTTCTGATTTAAGTGGTGATGTAATGAGCGTTGGAGAGAAGTTGAGTCGAGCTTTTCCTGAAATTGATTTTTCTCCTGAAGAAATTGCTTCGATTGTCCCTCTTGTTCGTGACCGTTTAAAGATGACAGTCAATCATCATCGTGTTCATTCTCATCGATTTCCTCTCTAAATTTAAATAGACCGAAATACCGTTTCCTGCCTCCTTTAGTCCCCGGGCGACCCAGGTGGGTTTCTTCATCGTTCACACCACGGTGCGAAGAAATTTAGAATCCCTTGCAAAAGGTGTAGAGGAAATTACAGGCAGACAACGTATATTCCAGTCATGGTTTATTTTAAGTTTACTTCTTTTTTTTGGCAATATTTTTTCGTTGTTCTGGAGTAGCCACACTTTAATATTTTGTTTTATCTACCTTCGTTTTTCTGGATCTACCCATTTTATTCCCAGCTTCCTGCATACTTCTTTTTCAGTTTTACCAGCAACATATTCACCATCTTTGAATAAACCGTATTCGTTGAGGAGGAAGCCTTTTTTGATGGCGTGTTGGCGCATTTTTATGTTGAAAACTTTACTTCCGGTGAAATATAAAAGGGCTGCTCCATAGCTCTCTTCGGGTACAAATCGAATATCAATTTGAAGATCATTTTTCTTAATAACAAAAGAGAATTTGGTTTCACCTCGCCCTAAAATTGTTAGATTTGGAAACGTTTTGAGGATCTGTTTTTCCGCATTAATGACAAGCCTTTTGGACCCCACTATTAAAACATCTAAATCCCCAACGGCCTTGGCTTGGCGACGGAAGCTGCCAGCGGCTTCGGCTTTTTTTACCCCTTTTATCTTTTTTAGGAGGTTGATGATTTTTTTGGCGATCGGCTCTACTTCACTTCGTTTGTGTTTTTTCTTTTTTTGGCGATCCGCTTCAATGGCTTCCAAAATTTTATCAATGGTTTTCTGTCCAAACCCTGGAAGAGCCAACAGCTCTTCGTTTTTAGCGGCCTTTACAAGCTCTTTTTTTGAAGTGATGCTTGCTAGCAAGAAAAGCTTTCCAATTCGTCCTGGGCCGAGCCCTGGAATCTTAAGCATTGCTCGTACTGTTTTAGGAATTTCCAGTCGTAAATCTTCTAAAAAACGCATTTTTCCTGTTTCAATGTATTCCATCATTTTTTGTGCGAGTGCTTTTCCGATGCGATTGATTTGAAGAAATTCGGCTTCATTGGCGTTTTGTTTTGTGATGGGGTCAGCCTCTTCTTTTAATACGCGTGCGGCTTCTCGATAGGCGCGTACTCGAAAAAATCCCTCCCCTAAAATTCCCATTAAATCGGCAATTTCATTGAATAGCTTATAGAAGTCGTTGTTGTATTTCTTCATGATTTTATAGTCTCAATTGTGGGCTTTGGGTGCAAGTTTAAATCCTAATCATTGAAAAAGATTGTATTAAGAGATATGTTTGAGGTATGAGTTCTAAAAAATTATTAATCGAAGGTGAAAAAGTTTATTTAATACCTTCAACCAAAAAAGACTTACCGGCTTTTGTAAAATGGATTAATGAGCCGGAGGTTATTCAGTTTACCCATGCGCGACCTTATAATCTGGAGCAGGAAGAAGCTTGGTTTGAACGTGTACAATCCAATGCTGATGAACCACTTTTTTCTATTTTCACCAATAGTGAAGATCGGCTGATTGGGAATTGCGGGATTCATTTTAATATGCCTCGAAATGACCAATTTGATGGTAAGACATTTATTGGGATTATGATTGGGGAGCAGTCGGAATGGGGGAAGGGTTATGGAACGGATGCTCTTAAGACACTTTTGGGTTATATCAAAGAGACGTTTGATAAATCTGAAGTTTATTTAACGGTTTATACTGATCACAAAGCTGCCATTAGTCTTTATAAAAAATGCGGATTTGAGCCAGTGCTTCAGCGTGTAAAAAGAAATCGTTTTGGTGTTGAAAAAGAAGAATTAGTGATGTCTATATCTTTTTAAGTCTCAAGCGCGAGTAGTGTTTTGTCTTGTTATTTGTTTTAGTATTGATTAATATTTACCTACACCATAGGTACTGGTATTTTTGAATCACTTGAAATGATTCTTTCTCCACAGTATTATGACACAACCGAGTTAATCCTTTTAAATATTATCCAAATAGGGTTCCACTTAAATTTTCAAAAATCTTCTTTGTAGATTTCCAAAGATTTATCCTCATTTTACTTCTAGCCGCCATGAATGGCGGCTCTACGTTCCATTCGGAACGTGTTACTCGCTACTTACTATGCTGAAAAAATTATTCCTTGTTGCTATTGCTAGCTTTTCTCTTTTTATTACCCCGTTAGCTCTTGCTGTTGAGGCACCGATGGATGCCGTTCGTATTGATATTTTTGAGCGCCCTGATTGCGGACATTGTCAGGCTGAAAAGGCGTTTTTGAATGAATTGGCAAATGAGCGAGGGGATCTGATTTTGGTTTACCACGATATTTTTGAAAAAGAACACAAAAAGCATTTTATTGAATTGGCTGAACTTGAAGATATTCCAAAAGTGACCCCTATCACAATCATTGATGGAGTGCTTTTACAGGGATTTTCCAGTGCTGAAACCACGGGGAAGAAAATAGAAAACTTGATTGAAAGTGCTAAAGGGAAGACACAATATACCTTTGAGGAGTTTATTGCGATGGGTGGAAGTCAGTCTATTGAAAGTGATGAAGGAACTTGCGATTCGGATGGATGCGATGTGGATGCGATTGATTACACATTTGATGTCCCCTTTATTGGTCCGGTAAATATGGCGGCTTATTCTTTGCATACCCTCTCTTTGGTACTCGGTTTTGTGGATGGTTTTAATCCGTGTGCGATGTGGGTGTTGGTGATGTTTTTGACCATTTTGGCGGAGGCGGGTTCTCGTCGTCGTATGTTTGAAATGGCTGGTCTGTTTATTTTTGCTGAGGCGATTATGTATTATCTCATTCTCAATGTGTGGATGACGGCTTGGGATTTTGTTGGATTGGATCGCATTATTACTCCTATTGTTGGTTTTGTGGCTGTGGCTGCTGGTTCTTATTTTCTTTGGTTGTTTTATAAAAAAGACACCTCGTGTAAAGTGGGTAGCTTAGAAAGCAAACGACGTACTCAGGAGAAGATCAGGGGATATGCGACCGCTCCAATGACGATTATGGTGGCTTTGGGGGTTTTGGCATTAGCCTTTTCCGTCAATATCATCGAGTTTGCCTGTAGTATTGGTATTCCACAAACATTCACTAAAATTCTCGATATGAATTATCTAAGCTGGACGGGTAAACAGTTCTATAATGCGCTTTATATTCTTATGTATATGGTCGACGACTTGATTGTGTTTGGGATCGCGTTGTATAGCTTTGATAAAATTGGTTTAACTACTCATAAATACACCCGTGCTTCTCATTTTATTGGGGGGCTGATTATGTTGGCTTTGGGTTTGATTATGCTGGTTAATCCGACACTTCTTGTTTTCGGCTAAAGCCGAAAACAGTCTCAAGTGCAAGTGCGAGTCTCAGGTGGTGCACCAGAGAAAGCCTAACTCCTTCATTTTGTTGTTGGGGAATTTTTGAACTTTATACCCCAAGCTTTCCAAATAGCTTTTGAGCTTATTGCTGTCTTCGCCTTCAATCCAATCGTGATATTCCAAAAAGATTGCATCAATTTTTTTGAACAGTTCTTTGGGGGCTCCGTAAATGATTTTAAATTCACTACCTTCACAGTCTAATTTTAATAAATCACATTTTGATAGTCGGTTCTTTTGGAAGATCTTTTCCAATGTAATGGTTTGGACGGTTTGGGTTTCGCCCGTTGGTTCAATCGCCTTTTCCAGTGAGTGATTCAAATCCTCCTGGCTTACCTGTAATTCCATTTGGCCAATCGAGTCGCTGACGGCTAGTTGTTTTGGTGTTACATTTCGGATTCGATTGTTTTTTAGGTTGGTCTTCAAAAGCTCATAGTTGCCACTGTGTGGTTCAAAAGTATGAATGGGTACATCTGAATTGAGTGTTGCTGTCATGAGGCTAAAAAAGCCTAAATGACCTCCAATGTCGATGATTGAATTCTTTGCCTTTTTAATCGTCTCGTCGCAGAAGCGATACTGATGATCTAAGAAGAGTTCATTGGCTACGGCGAAGTCTCCGTCATTTCTGAGTGTTAACACTAATGACTGCCCCGATGCTTTAATTTCTTTTTGAATCATTGTATGATTGAATTGGTTTACATTTTAACAAAAATACTATGAAAAAGTTACATATATTAGCTTTTGGGTTAACCGCCGGTCTGCTTTGGGGGTTTGCTGTTTTCGGTTTAGCAATCGCTTCTCTTTATTGGGATGTTGCTACCCCGATTGTTGACCTTTTGGGTAGTGGCTATTTAGGTTACAAAGCTACTTGGGGCGGTGCTTTGATTGGAGGCTTGGAAGGGTTTTTTGATGTTGGCTTAGGAGCTCTTATCTTTGCGTGGCTATACAATTTCTTTTCTAAGAAATTCAAATAGCTATCAAATAGCTTCCAAATTGCTTTTAACGGCCATCTGATGGCTATTTGTTAGCTATCTGAAATCAATTTGAGACACTCTTCATTCATCCACCTCCAATCACCGTGTATGGGGGCGTTGATATGGCCTGCGCCAGGGATTATTTTGAGTGGAACTTCTAAATTTTCTGCTAGAGTTTCAAATTCTTTCTCTAAAATAAAATTATCGTTATCGGAACCGATGACCTGAGTGTTTTGATTGCTTAAATCTAAATCTGGTAGTGGGAAGAAAGTGGTGATTTCTATGATTCCACAATCGTTTAAAGGCGGTGAAACTAAAAAAACCTTTTTTGGTTTAATGTTCGGATTTTTACTGATGTAATGAAGCCATAGTGAACATCCTAAACTGTGGGCGGCAATTACCAATGTGTTTGTGTCGATATCTTTTAACTCTTTCTCTAAAGAAGTCATCCACTCATCCAATTTTGGCTCGTTGTAGTTAGGTAGGATTGGAAACAGTACCTTTTGATTTTTTTCTTTTAAGTGATTTTCTAAATATCCCTGCCAATGTTCGGGGTGTGTGCCGCCGTAACCATGAAGTAGTAAGAAGGTGGTCATTTAAGCGTTGAGGACTAAAAAGCTGATGTTTAAATAGGTGGCAAACAAGATCCAAAGCAAATAAGGTATCAGCAAATAAGCGGCTTTATGATTGGTTTTAAAAGCGGCTAGAATCATGAGCTCTGCGACAATAATCATTCCAATGATTGCATAAAGGGCGCCCCCAATCGCTTGCTGTGTGAAGAATAGATAGGGCCATAGGTAAATCAACAATCCATTCACGAAATACAGGCCTGTGAAAATTTTTCGCATACGATCGTTTTCGTAAAAATTCCACACGTGGTATCCCGCCAATCCGATCAAAACAAACAAGGTTGTCCATACAAATGGGAATATCCACGTAGGCGGTGTGATGTCGGGTCTGATTAATGAATCGTAAAACACACTTCCCTTTTCATCCATAATATTCCCGCGGAAACCTACAAAGAAAATAAAAGCAAAGGCAATTAAGCCAGAAAATAACTTTTCTTTTTTTGAGGTTTGTTCGCGGTTGAGTAGGTTTTTAAGCCAAGTAAACATATTTAGCAAGGATTAAGGACTAAGGATTAAGCAATCTCTTAATCTATTTTGAGAGAGTTGAGCTCTTCAATAGAATCGATGTCGTTGGCTTTAACTTTACCTTGAGATACAGAATAAAGCACATCATCCATGTAAAGCATTCGTTGAATGTTGTTTTCGTAATTGTAAGGCCAGTAATCACCCATTTTCAATAAATCTGCGTCGTCGTAATGAGTCACTCGGCCCCTTTGACTGAAGCCGTCAGTTGTATTTAAAGAGTAGACAACAGCTCCTGAAAAAGTGGTTTCGTAGCGGTCATAGGTAGAAATTAAACAGCTTCCAAGTCCTTCACAGTCTTGGGTGCAAATTGCTTCCCCGTCAGGGCCTTCGGTGCAAGAAGGGATACATCGTTTCTGACATCCATTTGGACAAGTGGAATATCGATATTTGCTGCATTCCAAGCTTTCAGTATCTATTTTTTCCTGAATGCGAATTGGGAAGGCTAACAGTTCTTTATCCCTATCAAAGAGCAAGGCTTTGTGATTGTTTAATAATTCAGAATGGGTTCCGCGGTCGCCGATGAATTCAGCAAATTTTTGCTTTGGATTGGCAACATCGCTTACATCAAATAGTGCCATTTTAAATCCTTGCATCAATACGCGGTCCTTATCGGTTTCTATTGTGTCTTTTCCGAATCCAATAATGTGATTTTTATCAAATGGGTGAAGGTAATTGCTGAATCCAGGAATCTTTAGCTTCCCTAGAATCTTTGGGTTTTCGGGGTCCTCCAAATCAATCACAAATAGTGGATCTACCTGACGGAACGTTACCATATATAGGCGCTCTCCTAGGAATCGTGTGGAATAGATTTTTTCTCCTGGTGCAATGTCTTCAATCTTTCCTACGGTTTCCATATCACCATTCAAAACATAGACATTGTTACTAGAGAGGTCACCGTTCCACTGATTGATTGTTGTGGCGATGCGGAAATGGTTGATGTGAGCGTCCATCGAAAATTGATTCAAGATTCGTCCGGGGACGCTTCCACGGGCTTTGTAGGTGATATTTCCATCTTCTAAGGCAAATCGATAAACCAACGTTTTTGTATGATCTCGACTCCAATCCCAGTCGGTGTAATGATCGTAACTTACTTGGCTTGTTGCTACATATAAGTGGGTTCGTGAAGAGTAAACATTTTCACTGGAGCCAATAAATACTTCACGATCCACTTCACCATTGGCATCATCTAGCGGAATTCCTGCGGTGATTAAATAGTTTGGTCGTGCGTGGCCGGGGAAATAATGAATGTCCGTACATCCCACCATTTTTTCGACAGTCTTGTCTCCGTCCTGAAATTGAGGTAGTAGATCTTCACCGGTTCTTACTTCATCCATAAGCCATACATCAGGTCGATCATTCAGAACTAAATAAAGTTTGTCATTGATGCGTCGAGAGGTGTTGTAATTACCGTCGAAGGTTAACTTTCGCTCTTCCTTTGGGTTGCTTCGATCACTCACATCTAAAATAAATACTTTTGTTCGTGAGCCATTACGATAATAAGGGTGTGGGGCGATCATTGTTTTAATTATTGGTTCGCTGTAGCGTGTCCAGCTTTGTCCAATCACCACTAATTGGTCTCCGTTAATAAACATATCCCGTGGATTGAAACCTTCGTCATCAAAGCTAATGCTCGCTACTTCTTTCATATTGCTGGCTGGAAAAGCCTCAACAATTCGAACCGTATCTCCTTTAATAAGGTAAATGTATTTTCCATCATTCTTAATGATATCTGCTTCATCCACTCCTCTTACTTGAGTGTTGGTTTCCGAAAAATCTCCAGCAGTGTCTCCTCCGCCTGTTTTGAGCAAAGGCGACGCAGTGGATGCATCCATAGAAGGATCCATTTCTAGCATCACCACATCGTCGTAATAGCGGTATTGAAAGCTTTGATCGGCTTTGAATTTTTCTTGCAAGGCGGCGCAAGATTTAATGGCAGGAAATTCTTGAGTGATCGATTCGTAATCTTGAGATACTTTGTCAGTTACATTTTCTTCTAATCTCCAGATCACTTCCGCCATTTCCCCCCGAGATACGTCTTTATCAAAAAATTGAATGGTGGTTGGAATGGCTTTCTTGTTTTCAAGTCCTTTTACAAATCCTGCAAACCATTCTCCTTGTGTTCCTGTTGTATCGGGGGCAACTTGCAGCGCCTTAGTGACAATTTTACTCCCTTCGGCAAAGTTGATGTAATCAGCGGGCTTAAAGGTTCCATCGGGATGGCCTTTGACCCAGCCCATTTTTTTAGCGGTACAAACGTATTTCGCGAACCATTCATTTTTAACATCCGGA
>DAOWGG010000010.1 GCA_030637565.1 Candidatus Peregrinibacteria bacterium
GGTAAAAAGATGCCGGGTCATATGGGAGTACAAAACTTCACTTTAAAAAATCGCCCTGTTATTAAATTGGTACCAGAAAAGGAATTGCTCGCTATTAAGGGGCCCGTTCCAGGATCCAATAGTACCTATGTGTACATCAAATATTAATTTTTCAATTTCCAAACTTTAATTTTCAAATGAAATTAGATCTCTATCAACAATCTGGGGAAAAGAAAGGAACTGTTAATGCAAACGACTCAATGTTTGCAGCTCCTGTGAATGATGAACTTATGCGTTTGGCTGTTATTCGTCAGTTGAGCAATGGTCGTCAGGCAACTGCTCATACTAAATTACGTGGTGAGGTTCGTGGAGGAGGTAAAAAACCATGGCGTCAAAAGGGTACAGGTCGTGCTCGTTTTGGTTCTAGTCGTAATCCTATCTGGAGAGGGGGTGGTATTGCTTTCGGTCCACGAAATACTCGTAATTTTGAAAAGCAAATGCCTAAGAAGGCTCGACGTAGTGCTTTGTTTTCTGGCCTTTCTCAAAAAGCATCTGAAAAAGCGATTTTCGCACTTGATAAATTCGAATTGGATGCTCCAAAAACGAAGTTATTTACTGCTTTCCTTGAAAAGCTTCCTGTTGAACGATCACTGTTGATTGTTATTGCCGAGAAGGATGTGAATTTTGAAAAATCAGTTAGCAATCTACCAAATGTAAAAGTTATTTTGGTTGATTATCTTAATCTTCATGACCTATTCAAATACGAAAAAGTAATGTTCATGGAGTCTGCCTTAAAAAAGGCTGAAGAGCTTTTCCTTAAATAATTATTATCATGGATTTATCCAATGTTTTATTATCACCGGTGGTTACCGAAAAGAGTTCTACTGCTCAAACCGGTCGTAAATATACTTTCTTGGTTCATTTGAACACCAATAAAGTTGAGGTTCAGAAAGCGGTTGAAAGTGCTTACGGAGTGAAAGTTCAACAAGTTAATATTATTCCAGTTCTTAAAAAAGTTCGTTTAGTAGGCCGGGGGCGCGCTATTACCAAACGATCCACTGGAAAAAAAGCTATTGTTACATTAGCCCCTAAAAACAATATCGACTTTAATAAGATTAAAACGAGTTAATGCCTGTAAAAAAATATAAGCCTACAACACCGGGACGTCGAAACATGAGCGTAAATTCTTTTGAAGAGTTGACGACCAACAAGCCTCAAAAAAGCTTGCTTGCAAAGCGACATCAAAAGTCAGGTCGAAATAACCAGGGTCGTATTACCGTACGACATCGTGGAGGTGGTGCCAAACGGCATTACCGTATTATCGACAACAAGCGCTATGAAAAATTGAATGTTCCAGCACGTGTTGCCAGTATTGAATACGATCCAAACCGTACTGCGTTCATCGCTTTATTGGTTTATGCAGATGGAGATAAACGTTACATTATTGCTCCTCACACCCTTCAGGTGGATGATCATATTATTTGTAGCGAAAAGGCAAAGATCAAACCTGGGAATTGTATGCAACTTCGCAGTATTCCTGTTGGTTTCAACCTTTACGATCTCGAATTACATCCTTCTAAAGGAGCCCAGGCGATTCGTTCTGCGGGAGCTTCTGGGAAGTTGATGTCTTTGGATAGTGAGATGGCTCAGGTGATGATGCCTTCTGGAGAGGTTCGTTTTGTTTCTAAAGATTGTTACGCAACTGTTGGAATCGTGAGTAATCTAGACCACAGTAATGTTGTTATTGGAAAAGCAGGACGTAAACGTCATATGGGTCGTCGTCCTCAGGTTCTTGGTAAATCGATGAATGCAGCGGATCATCCTCATGGAGGAGGTGAAGGTCATACAGCGATTAGTCCAAAAACTCCAAAAACTCCTTGGGGCAAGATAGCATTGGGTGTTAAAACTCGTCGTGCTAAAAAGACCACCAATTATCTTATTGTTAAAAAGCGTAAAAAATAATTTTTACTTTTATCATTTTTCATTTATATGAGTCGAAGTCTTAAAAAAGGAATTTACATCGCGCCTAGCCTTATCAAAAAAGTCCAAGAAATGGAGGCGAGTGGTCAAAAAAAGGTAATTCGTACCTGGGCTCGAAATAGCGCTATCTCTCCCGAGTTTGTTGGACACACATTTGGTGTTCATAACGGAAAGACTCACATTTCAGTTTTTGTATCTGAAAATATGGTTGGACACAAATTGGGTGAATTCTCCCCAACACGTAAGTTCAAAAGTCATGGAGGTAAAATGGCTAAATAATCTAATAAATTAAGAGTTAATAATTAATACATGAAAGCAATACTCAGACAAACTCGGATCTCTCCTAAAAAAGCCAACTTGGTGGCGGGAACCGTTCGTGGAAAAAAAGTAAGTGAAGCTTTAGCTCTTCTAAAGTTTATGCCGAAGAAAGGAGCTAAAATCATTTACAAAGTTGTTCAATCCGCTGCTTCGAACGCTAAGAACAATTTTAAACAACCGATGGATGAGCTTGTGGTGACCAAGATTTTAGTGACCAAAGGAACCACTTATAAACGTTCTCTTCCTATCTCTCGTGGTCGTATGCACCCTATTCTCAAACGAACTTCTCATATTACCGTTGAAGTGGGTGTACCTGAAGGAACTCCTGTTGTGAAAGAAGCTCCTGCTGTGAAAGAAGAATCTAAGAAGGAAAAAGCGCCTGTGGCTAAAAAAGAAGTTAAGAAAAAAGTCGCTCCTAAAAAAGAATCTAAATAATTTAACCTTAATACATTCGTATGGGACAGAAAGTTAATCCAAAAAGTCTTCGCCTCGGCATTATCCAAACTTGGGATTCCAAATGGTTTGCTAACAAGCGAGATTTCGCAAAGTACCTTCATGCTGATCTAGAATTGAAAAAGGTGATTCGTGAACGACTTAAAAATGCAGCGGTTACTCGAGTGGAGGTGGAACGTTCTGCGAAAAAGGTTGCAGTGAATGTTTACGCAGCAAAACCAGGTTTGATTATCGGTCGTCAAGGAGTCCTTATCGAAGACTTAAAAGATTTTCTAAGAAAAAAATTCAATCAGAATATTGATATCAATATCCACGAAGTAACTGATCCTGATCTTAGCGCTCAATTGATGGGTGAGATGATCGCTTCCCAGATTGAACGTCGAATTGCTTATCGTCGCGCGGTGAAGATGAGCATTCAGAAGGCAATCGAAGCGGGGGCAAAGGGGGTGAAGGTTCAGGTGGCTGGTCGTTTGAATGGAGTTGAGATTGCTCGACGTGAATATTTTAAAGAGGGCAATATCCCACTTCATACTTTACGTGCTGATATCGACTACGCTCGTATTACCGCCAACACTACCTATGGCGTTATCGGAATCAAGGTTTGGATTTACAAAGGAATGGTATTTAAAAAGAAATTAGCTTCAGAAGAGGCTAAAAAGAATCAAGACAACTTA
>DAOWGG010000052.1 GCA_030637565.1 Candidatus Peregrinibacteria bacterium
TAGGATTTTTGGTTAAAGGTGCCTTGCTTGCTGTCATGCCCAAAGCTTTTGACTCTTGGATTAAGGCAATGGTTTCAAAGAAATTAATGATGTTCGCCGGAGGTCTATGGCTTGTTGGCGGAGCGTACTTAAGCTGGGTTGGATTTTTAGCTTAATTTTTTCTACAACTGTGGAGATCTTGTAGTGATACGAGATTTCCCAAATGCAGATAAAAAACAAAATTCCCGACTTCTTGTGAGTAGCAAAAAAACTATGACAAAACTTATCTACCCATTTTCGTCTAAAAAAATCCCTACGCTTTCCGAGGTTGGAGGAAAGGGATTATCACTGATTCTGACGGCTCAGGAGGGATTGCCTGTGCCGGACGGTTTTGTGCTGACGATGGAGTTTTTTAAAGAATGGCTACAAGCCGTGGAGCGATCGGGAGAATGGAGAAGTGCCTCGAACGCGTCGACTGAAAACAGAAAACAGCATTTTGATGAAGTGAAAGAAAAGGCGCTTGGCTTTAGCTTTTCAGATGTACAAAAAAATGAATTGGCGAAAGCGATGAAGATATTTGGGGAGCATTTAATGGCGGTTCGATCGTCCTCTCCCGAGGAGGATTTGGAAGGATCCAGTTTTGCCGGTGGATACGAAACAGTACTAGGGGTAACGGAAAAAACATTGGAAAAATCTATTAAAACCGCCTTTGTATCCTGCTTGGATGAACGGATTTTTGTGTATAAAAAAGAGCAGGGATTCTCGACTGAAAAACCGAGCATCGCGGTAATAATCCAACAACAAATCGCCAGCGATGTGAGTGGGGTTGCATTCTCACTTAACCCACAAAACAATTGTTACGACGAAGCGGTTATCAATTCAAATTTTGGATTGGGGGAAACGATTGTAGCAGGACAAGTAACACCGGATACTTTTATTGTTGATATGCCGAAAAAGGAAATACTGGAAAAGAAGATCGCCAACAAAAGTCACGCGCTGTGGCTGAAGAAAAACGGAGGCACTGAAAAAAAGGATAATGAGAATCCTGAAAAACCATCGCTAACTGACAAACAGGCAAAGGAAGTGGCTCAATTGGCTGGAGACGCAGAGAAATTTTTTGAAAAGCCAATGGATATTGAATGGGCTTTTGAGAATAAGAAATTATACCTTTTGCAGGCCAGGCCTATTACAACCTACCTGCCTCTTTTTCCAGAAATGATCACCAAGCCGGGGGAGAGAAAAAATATTTACATGGATATTATTGTTCTTACTCAAGGATTCTCAGAACCGTTCTCTGTGCTTGGATTGGATATTTGGGCTAAAATGCTGGAAATTGCCAAGGGGCCAACCATGATAAGGGGATTGGATGGCATCGTTTTTGATATTCACGGTCGTCAGTATCTTCATATGTCCAATATGATGAAGGCTGGAGGAGGCTTGGTAAAAAAGATGATGACAGCTTACGACGTTCCCACTCGCAAAATATTTGAGGCTATTGATACAAAAGAATACACCCCCGAAGAAACACCCGAGAAACTCAAGGGGTATTTGTGGGGGTTTATAAAGTACATGGGTAAGATGTTTCCTGCTATGCTCTCGGGATGGCTTCATCCCGATCGAGCTTTTGAAGCTTATTTTAAGGAGTCGGATAGAATGTGGAAATATCTCAAAAAAGATTTACCTAAGGAAAATAAAACTTTTGACACACTCGTTAAAAACGGATTGAGTGTGTTTGGAAGTATTGTGGAGGCTGCAGGCGGTATGATAACGATTATTATTGGTCCACTTGTTTTAAAAAGAATTTTTAAGAATGAAGAAGAAGCTACCGACCTACTCGTCGCTCTTAATATGGATTTACCGGGGAACCCAACGTCCGAGATGGGCCATTTAATGCTTAAGATTGCTTCATTTACAGAATTTCAGAACACGACAAATGCGGAGGAATTTATCAATAATCTGAAATCCAAAAAATATTCGAAGGAATTTTTAAAAACCTATAAAGAATATATTGACCGATTCGGATGCCGAGGAATGAAGGAGATCGATATTGCCACCCCTCGCCCTTATGAGAATTTGGAAACTATTTTCAATCAATTAAAGCAAATTAATATCAATGACAATGCGATCAAAAATGTGAAAAAACGCAAGGAGGAATCTTATGCAAAATTACTTAAAATTGCTAAGAAGATAGGCAAAGAGAAAAAATTTGCTAGGTACGCCAAAGCAATTAATGACACGGCCGGAATTCGGGAGCATCCGAAATACATTTATGTCGCCGTGGTTGATGCTCTTCGGAAACACGCCTTAAAAATTGGCAAACAATTTGTGAAACAGGGGCGGCTTGAAAATGAAAATCAGATTTTTGACCTGCATATTGCGCAAGTTGCGAAGGCACAGAGAAACCCTAAACTTAAGCTTCTGCCGATTATCGAGAAAAACCTAGCTCCGTATAAAACCGTTGAAAACTTTAAAGACTGGCCGCGCATTCTGGACAGCCGAGGGAAAATCTTCCGGCCAAAACGAGAGGGTGGTGAAGGACTTTTGGGTGATGCAATATCACCAGGAGTTATTCAGGGGCGAGCGAAAGTTTTACACTCACCTTACGAAAAACCAATTAACAAAGGTGAGATTCTAGTTGCAAGAATGACGGAGCCAAGCTGGACACCTATTTTTATCAACGCGGCTGGCGTCGTGCTTGAAGTGGGTGGTTCTTTGCAACACGGAGCGATTATTGCCCGTGAATATGGAATTCCCTGCGTAAGTGGAGTGGAGGGCGCAACACAATCGATTAAAGACGGGCAGTTGATTGAAGTGGATGGATCGAATGGTCTCGTTCGGATTATCAATGAAGATAACCCCTATATGGGGCAAAAGGCAGACTGGACTTTGGATGATCCCAAGGATATTCTGGTTCGATCCAGCATTGTGGAATTGATGCCCGACCCACTAACTCCCCTTTTTGAAACCATTGCGACCAAGCCTATCACTAAAGGATTAGATGAGCTTGTTAGAGATCTTATGAAATCGAATATGTTTAAGGATATGGACTTTAAGTTTACTGTTTTAAGTGGGTACGGATACTATTCGATGAAAATAAAATTGTGGACTTACATTAAAATGATACCTACTATATTTCGCATTATGCCTTGGATGTTTAAAGAATCGATCAGGGACTGGCAAGAAAACCGAACCCCCAAATTTAAAGTATTTATTGACGAATGGAAAAAGAAGGACATTAAAAAGATGAGTCATGCGGAGCTGCTAGAGGGAGGATCTGCACTCACCGGTGAAACCATGAAGTTTTACACCATTATTCAGGCGAATCTTCCACTGATTTATATGGGAGAAGCGACGTTTATTAAGTACTACGACAAGCTGGTGAAACGAAAGAATGATCCCCCGTCTCAGACCTTTATGCTGGGGTATGACAGCCTGCCTATTTTGGCAGATAAGTCGCTATTCGATATGGCGTTGGGGATTAGGAAAGATAAGGAGCTTGCAACCCTGATTCTGAATAGCCCGCTGGAAGAAGTTTTAGATAAACACAAACAATTTAAAAAGAAGTTTCAGGCTCATCTGGATGCTTATGGTCATATGATTTATGACTTGGATGTCGCCAAAGCCGTCGCAGCGGATTCCCCTGAGCCAATTTTAGAAACCCTTAAATTTTATGTAAGAGATGAGGGAGTTAGCCCTTATCGAAGGCAGGAAAAAATGATTAAAGAACGCGAAGTGGCTACCAAAAAAATCCAGGATCGCTTGGGATTCATTCGTCGCCCGCTCTTTAATAAACTTTTAAAATTCGCTCAAAACCGTGCGCCGCTTCGTGAAGATGGATTGGCGGATGTCGGTCTTGCTTATCCCACCGCTCGGGCAGTGTTTTTGGAACTGGGACAGCGCATGGTAACTCAAGCTATTATTGAGGATAAAGCTGATATTTTCTGGTTGAAAAAAGATGAAGTGAATCGAGTTTCCAAAAGTATGGATGCTGGGAAAAAAGTTAACAATATACAAGGTAAAGTTGAGGATCGGAAGAAGCTTTGGGAATGGCAACGATCAATGACTCCACCGCCCTTCCTACCTAAAGATGCCAGCGTCATGGGCTTTAAGATGAAATGGTACTTCCCTGGACACGTAAATAAAGGTGAAGTTAAGATAATCAAAGGACTTCCTGCCAGCAAAGGAATCACCACGGGTATTGCGCGCGTGATTCTGGGGCCTGAAGATTTTGATCAAATGCAACCTGGGGATATTCTGGTGACTGCTATCACTACACCTGCGTGGACGCCACTGTTTGCATTGGCCAGTGCGGTGGTTACGGACATTGGTGGGCCATTGAGCCATAGCTCGATTGTCGCGCGTGAATACGGCGTGCCAGCGGTTTTAGGAACGGAGATTGCAAGTAGACAGATTAAAAGCGGGCAGCTGATTACCGTTGATGGAGATACTGGAAATGTTACATTGCATTAATTATGAAAAAATATGATTTCACCGAAGCACCATTAATCAAATCGCTCGTTGTCCTATCGGTTCCGATTATTATTGCGAATGTTCTGCAAACTTTATACAGTTTGATCGATACGTTTTGGGTTGGGCGATTGGGAGCGTCGGCCGTGGCGGCGGTTTCTTTGAGTATGCCCGTTTTATTTTTAGTGCTCGCGCTTGGCCTTGGTATGTCACTTTCGGGAACCATTCTTGTCGCTCAGTACAAGGGTAAAAAAGATCAGAAAAAAGTTGACCTTGTATCCGGTCAAACGTTCTTAATGCTCGCCGTCTCATCGCTTATTCTTTCGACCATTGGCTGGTTTGCCGCCAAGCCAATTTTGGAAATATTAGGAGCTGCACCCGATGTACTTCCCGAAGCAGCTTCCTATCTTCGCATCATGTTTGTGGGGATGTTTTTACTCTTTGTTTACTTTGTTTTTCAAGCATTGATGCGTGGTGTGGGCGATGTGGTTACCCCTATGATTATTGTGGCGGTTACGGTCGTTATAAACGCCATTCTTGATCCGATTTTTATATTGGGATGGGGGCCGATTCCCTCGTACGGCGTTTCTGGTGCGGCCATAGTAACCATTATCACTCAAGGATTGGCGGCGGCCGTTGGGCTATCTCTTCTTTTTAACGGAGAATATGATATTCACTTAAGATTGTCCGACTTTAAACCCAACTTCCCTCTTCTTAAAAAAATGGTTCGCTTAGGGTTACCGATGTCGGTGGAGGAAATCCTGCGCGCGCTGGCGATGTTCTTTTTATTTTATTTGATCGCCAAATTCGGCACCAATACGGTCGCGGCGTTTGGTGTAGGTGTACGAATTCTCAGTTTCGTTCTCATTCCGGCAGCTGGCCTTGCGATGGCGACGGCGACGATTGTGGGTCAGAGCCTCGGTGCCAATAAGGTTGATCGGGCGGAAGAGATTACCTGGAAGGCCAGCGGAATCGGATTTTTGATTATGACTGCCGTGAGCATTGTTACCTTTTTTATCGCCAAGCCTGTCTCCGCATTCTTTATTCCCGGAGAAGTCGAAGTGATTCGGCAAAGCACCCAATTCCTCAAAATTCTATCACTTGCCTTTGGCATCATTACCATTCAGCATGTTTTACTTGGCACCGTTAAAGCAGCAGGAGAAACTTTTCCTGCCATGCTTCTTAATATGTTCTCAAAATCTTTCCTTCTCATTCCAGTCGCCTGGATCCTATCGATGACAATGGGACTTGAGGAGGTGGGCCTTTGGTGGACTTACCCTATTACTTACACAATTGCCACAAGCCTAGCACTGATCTGGTTTTTACGAGGAAGCTGGAAAACAAAAAAAATTATTGGAGAAAAAATTTAATTAACTTTAAATTTTAACTATGGATCATCCAAAAACACTGAGTTTATCATCGATTGCCCCCCTTATTTTGTCCTCCTCAATTGCCTTGATAGTGGCAGTTGCTTTTCTCACCCCCCTAGCGGGAATCTTATCTGGAATGCTAATGGATTATTACCCAGGAGTTATAGATAAAATGACTAGCTGTAATAAAACAGAAGAGCTACTCGGTGAAAACCCTCGACTTGCTTGGTTTGGTCTTAGTTATGGATTCGCAAAAGTAGAAGGTTCTTACGGCCGTGTATCTTGGAGATTCCCTGTTAAGGGCGATGATGCCAGGGGAAGCTTTTCATTTTTTATGGAAAGACATGGCGGAAGCTGGGAGATGATTGGCGGTAATGTGAAATCGGGAGACGAAACACTTGGAATAACTACCTGTCGATATCAGGAAAAAGTAGAAATACCACAGATTAAATAAGTGTTGTTTTCGAATGTTACAAAGACACTCGACCTCCGTTCTTATTTCTTAGGTAAAACTTAGCTGCTTGGTGTGTTTTTTGTATCCACAACCTCAACTCACCATCATTATTTTCATTCATAGGCTTTTCAACCAAGCCATCAATATTCACACGAGTCACTCTTACGGCCTCATAGGAATAAGTCGCATTGAACTCATCTATTAACCGAGTAGCTAATTTTTTGTCACCAGCTTCAATTGCCTGCTGAATTCGGAAGGAATATTCTTCAATGTCTTCTTCGCGTAATTTTGAGCCAGAGGCATTTAAATTCCCTTGAAAAATATCTTCTTCCACTTCTTCACGTTGAAGCAATTTCCAAGGCTTCAGAATGATTTATTTGCATAATAAAAAATATAAAGGGCTAAATTGGATGATTAATTTAGCATAAGTTGATTGGTTTTAAAAATGAATCTTGGCTTATGCTATAATAACCCCCTGAATTAACCCACTGATCACATGAATAGTTTTGCTCACAGCCTTAAAAATTGGATCCGAAATTCTTTAGGTCTTAAGATTTTTTTTACTGGATTTTTGGTTCTTGTCTTACTCATCCCTACATTGATGATTGAAGGATTGGTGCGTGAACGAAAATACACATCACGAGATGCGCAAAGAGAAGTCAGTCAGAAATGGGGGTTGGAACAATCCATTGCAGGTCCAATTTTAACTGTTCCCTATAAAGAATATTATAACCGCACTAATTTTAATACACGCCTCGCTCATTTCTTACCCGACACACTGAATATTAAGGGAGATATGGATTCAGAAATTCGAAGTCGTGGCATTTTTGATGTCCCTCTTTATACCACCAATTTAAATATTAATGGTGCTTTTTCACTTCCGAATTTCAGCGAACTCAATGTATCTTCTGCAAATATTTTGTGGAATCAGGCCTACCTTTCTTTCGGTATCACTGACATGCGAGGACTCAAGGAACAGCTGGCGATTGACTGGAGTGAACAAGCGCTTCAATTCCGACCTGGCCTCTCTGAAGGAACTGGACTCCGATCTGGGCTCAGTGTGCCGATTAAAAACCTAAATACTCGGATTCCCGACTATCCTTTTTCACTGGATTTAACCTTAAACGGGAGTCAAGAAATTCGATTTGCCCCTCTTGGACGTGAGACGAATATACTACTTAGTTCCGATTGGAGCTCTCCTAGTTTTGATGGAGCTTTTTTACCCACCGAACATGAAA